>JAUQXC010000003.1 GCA_030834825.1 Thermoflexales bacterium | reverse complement strand
CACTCGTAAGGAGATTTTCCAAAATGGACATCCCACGAATATTTAACATCACTGAAAGTGCTCATCGCATCCACAACCCGATCACACCTGAAAAGCTCGCCACTCTCGGCGCGGCGCTGCGTTTGGAATCGGGGGCCCGAGTGCTCGACCTCGGCAGCGGTTCGGGGGAGATGCTGTGCACCTGGGCACGCGATCACGGTATCAGCGGCACCGGCATCGACATGAGCCAGTTGTTCACCGAGCAAGCTAAACTCCGCGCTGAAGAACTCGGCGTCGCCGATCGAGTCAAGTTCATCCATGGCGACGCTGCGGGCTACGTCACCGACGAGAACGTCGATGTAGCAGCCTGTGTCGGTGCCACTTGGATCGCCGGAGGAGTCGTCGGCACTATCGAGCTTCTGGCGCGGAGCCTGCGCGCTGGCGGGATCATCCTCATCGGCGAGCCCTACTGGCGGCAGTCACCGCCGACGGAAGAGGTTGCCAAGGGGTGTCTTGCCAACTCAATCTCCGACTTCCTCATGCTTCCTAAACTTCTCGCGTCTTTCGGCCACCTGGGCTACGACGTCGTTGAGATGGTCCTGGCTGATCAAGACGGTTGGGATAGATACGAGGCGGCCAAGTGGCTCACCATGCGCCGATGGCTTGAAGCCAATCCCGATGACGAGTTCGCGAAAGATGTTCGAGCCAAACTGACCTCGGAACCCGAGCGCTACGCCGCTTACACGCGCGAATATCTGGGCTGGGGAGTGTTCGCGCTGATGCCGCGGTGATGCGTGGGCGCATCCGGCGGATCGTTAACGGCTGTGCCGCGCAACAGCTGGTGGCTGCACATATTGAACCCATCGTTGCAGGCGGCGCGCCCCTGAACTCAGACGTTGGGCCGCTCCGTCCCGCAGAGAGGATCGTATGCGATGAATCTGGGACAACTGAGCCGCTTTACAGCCTGGCTGCAAGTCACCTTGTTGGTGGCGTTACTGTTCATCCTCTTTATCCTGCTACCCAGGCACGGCTTGGCCGCTCTGAGTGACTTCAACAGCCCAACTAAAGTCGCTTCGGCCTCGCCACTATTGATCGTGGTGAATTGGATTGGTCTCGCCCTGGCGGCCAGCATGCTGCTCGTTGTATACGTTGTCTATCGCCACCTGCGGCAGAGCCGACCGCTCGTGCTGGCGGGGCTGTTCGGCATCGTGCTGTTTGGCACGGTCTTGTTCTTCATCCTCCATGATGTCGGCTTCCACATTATTCGGTGGGCGGATATTGAGCATGATCCCGCCAGCACGAATTTCGCGATGGATATGATGTTGTGGACGATACGCAATGGGATGTTCTGTATCGCGGGGCTATTGACCGCCTTCACCCTCCGTAGGAGTGATAAGCATGCGCCTAGATCGAATTCCTAAATGGTGAATGACGCGTGCGCCAGGGTCGGTTGCAGCCGACCGCTGACCGCCGCAAAATTGTAAGGTCAAATCACGTGGTCAGCGGCGGCTGCAACGCAGGCGTTGGGCAACCCACATGAGGGAGAATGTATGAACAACCAAGAAGGTCTTGAATTCATTAGAAAGTACTTTGATGAATTGTTTGGCAAACGAAATATAGGTGCATTAGATCTGTATTTGGATGAGAATTATTTCGACGATGATATTGGCGACGCGGAAGTTGACCATCTGGAAAACTCAAAAGAATTCCTGGCGGAATGGTTCAGAGTTCAACCCACCATTGGTGTTGAGGTAATAGATGCCATTACGCAGGACAACGTGATCTCGGCTTTTCTGAATTGGTTTGTGATTGAGTCCAACACGAAAAGGATCATACAAAAAGGTGTAGCGATCTTTGTCGTGAACAACCAGAAAATCCTGAAGCGGCATACCTACATTTACTCTGAGCAGTGCTAAACTATTCTCAGAGGAGAAACCAGGCCTAACACGGCGGGCCAGCCGCCCGCGCGGGGCGTGGCCTCGATGCGGATGTGGCTGTTCTGGCCGTTGGGCAGCTAGACTAGAAGCGCATCGTGACCGAATAACAATAGTTGCTTCCAAACAGACAAGGAGAATCATGGCTCTTGATATTATGAAGATTGACTACTACAACGTAACAATCGATGGTCAAATCACCAGCGCCTCAAAATTACTTTCTACCATCGTCGACGCAGGTGTTGATTTCCATGCTTTTAAGGCCATCCCGGTGAAGCCTCATCAGACACAATTCACGCTCTTTGCGAAAGACAGCTCAAAGATGACGGATGGAGCTAAAAGGTCGGGATTGAAAGTGGCTGGTCCCTACGCTGCCCTATTGATTAAGGGTGATGAAAAAGCGGGGGCTCTGGCTGATATTTATCAGAAATTATCTCAGGCAGGAATTCAAGTTGAGGAGGCCTGTGGCATCGCCGACATAAACGCCGGTTATGGCGTTATTCTCTACCTGAGTGAAGAAGACTGCGATAAAGCGCTGATTGCCTTGAAAATGTGAATGCTTTGAAGATCACGTCGCAGAGTGGCGGGGGATGCAGCCCGCCAAGGGGTCAAGGCAAAATATAAGCGCTGCCAACACAGCGTGCAGTGGCTGGTGGGTACGCGCCGCGTTTTCAGGTAGTTTCTGTGGCTCCAGGCGTTCCGTCAAAGCGGCGTTCTCTCGTCCCGCCCACCAGCGGGTAACGCACGCCGTTGAAACTGTCGAAAAAGTGGGAGAATCCAGTGCCAAGCTATAGGGTTCTATCAGAACGAGGAACCTATGGCAAAGTTCAAACCATGCAATGAAGATCAATTGGTCATGCTCCCGATTTCTCTGCAGGACCAGCTTG
>JAUQXC010000606.1 GCA_030834825.1 Thermoflexales bacterium | reverse complement strand
ACGGCGCTGGGCGCACCAGCCAAGACCGACTCATCGGGCGCCTTCTGGCTGTGCCCGTTTCACGACGACCACTCCGCCGACAACTTTCACGTCACCAAGCCCAACAATACCAAGTATCCCGACGCCATCCTGTGCTTCGCGGGCCACTGCCAGTTCAACCGCAGCGGCGACATCTTCGACTTCCTGAAAGAACTGTACGGCTACGGCTACAGCGAAGCGATGGACTGGATCGACAATGGCCGGCTGCGCGATGATGACCAGGCCGTGAAGCTGCACGCTTCACACGTCGCCGTTAAGGCCGCGAGAGAGTATGTCATCAAGCCACCGTACTCACTCGACGAGGCCGAGCGCTTCCATGCCAACTTGCGTGAGGAGCATCGCATCTATTACGCCGTGCGCGGCTTGACCGACGAGACGATGGATCGATTCAAACTCGGTTACGACCCGGAAGTGCATCGCTACGTCATTCCGTACTTCAATACGGTCGGGATCTATGACTTCAAACGGCGCCGGGATGATGACTGGGCCATGTCCGACATAGAGCGAAAGGGTGACAACTGGTTGCTGGATCAGATGAACATCATCTGGCAAAAGCGCCTGGAGCGCAGCGGCGATGACGAGTTTCCGGCAGTACCAGCCATCAAGGACGTGCTGAAGACCAACTAGCCCAAATACCTGTGGGGGCGGGCTGGCCAAGGCGTTCGCTGGCTATACAACGAAGATCGTTTGATTCGGTCGAGTGACTACGCTATTCCCTATGTTTTTCTGACGGCTGACGAATTCTCCGCACTTTCGCTTGAACAAGAGGGCTACGCCGCTGTATCCTGGTCAGGAGATGCGGCGTTTCCGGGCGCGAAGGACAAGATTCGCTATTCCTTTCACGGCAAGGAGATCGTCTGCACCATCCGTGACGTGTTCCGTGCAGCGGCCATTATCTACATCGTGGCCGATGGGGACGCCAGCGGGCTTTTCGCGGCGAAGAAGCGACTGAAAGCACTCGGGCGCGGTGAAATCGTCAGAGTGCCAGTGAGCGAAGGTATCAAAGACCCGGCAAACCTCGTCGCTCATGGGGGAAAAATCAGAGATTGGTTGCCACATGTGCCTCAACTACCATAACCTTCAGGAAGTGAGAAATGCCAACAGCTAACAACCTCGAACAAGAGTGGGAACGGCTCTGCATTGCGGAACCACGACTATTGTCCCTTTTCAATCTCGCGCAAAAAGATGCTGAGAGCTGGAGGGGAGGAAATAAGTACAAGGTTTATAAACGCTATAAGACGCAGCTAGACGAATTGGTTGGCAAACACGCCAGTAACAAAGAGATCCGAACGTCACACGATTGGGATATTGCCTACCAGAAGATTATCAAATCGTCTGGGCTTGCTATCGCAATCAACTTATAAATCATCAACAGGATGAGTGTAATGGCAATCTCGTACAACATACGCTGTAAGAAGCAATGGCCAACCTGGGCCAAGACGTGGGAACGGCAGGGCGACGATATGGCGTGCCCTGATTGCGGCGAGAAGCAGATCGAAACGCACGAACACATCACCGAATGCCTGAGCTGTGGTTGGAAAGATACCAACCCAGTCGCCATCCTGAACGACGAGGCATAGCATGGCGCGGCGCAAGAACGATGCGTACCAATCCGCCGCGTGGATGACGCACTTCCTGCTGGAGCGAACGCCAGTCCCTTTTCACGGCGAAATCTTCGAACCATGTTGTGGGGAAGGGGCAATCTCTAATGCCTTCAAACAGCGTGGGTACAAGGTGCTTACCGCTGACATCAACCCGGCCTGCAACCCCGACATCGTGGCGGATTACCTCGAAAGCGACTATGGCGACGACTGGACCGACTGGGTGGTAACCAACCCGCCCTTTAGCCTGGCTTACCCCATGCTACTCAAGGCAATCCGCGAGGCAAGAATCGGTGTGGCCTTCCTGCTCCGCATGTCCTTCCAAGAGCCGACCGAAGAGCGGGGTGAATGGCTTGAGGCGAATCCCGTAACCGGCCGCATCACCCTGCCGCGCTACTCGTTCACGGGGAACGGGAAAAGTGACATGGTGACGACGGAATGGATGATCTGGCTTCGCAACAAGTCTATACCGCAATTCAACTCAGTTGTATCAAAGCAATCTTTGCGAGAATGGATAAGGAACAATGGGCGACAAGACTAACATCAGCGGGTGCGATCGGACCCACAACCACTGGATCGGTTGCACC
>JAUQXC010000605.1 GCA_030834825.1 Thermoflexales bacterium | reverse complement strand
CCTGACGTGGCCTGGAAGGCTGTACCGGTTCCGGCTGGCGCCAAGGGCCAAGCGGACGTGATCTTCACCAACGGCATTGGTGTGAATGCCAAGGCCAAATATCCGAAGGCTGCGGCGGCACTGGCGCTGTTCCTGACCAGTCGCGATAACCAGGGCGAGATCGTCAAGACAGGCTTCGCCTACAGCACCCATCCGGATCAGGTTGATTTGGTGCAGGACCCCAATGACAAGGCCATCGCGCAGGGTGGAACCTTCCCGCTGACCAGGGTGGCGTATTGGGGCCCCACCACCGGCAAGATCAATGACTTTGTGAGCAAAGCCTTGGAACGCGTCTTCCTGGGTGATCAGACCGTGGCTGAATCACTCAAGCAGGCGCAAGAAGAAATCCAATCGACGCTGGATGGTCAATAGGCTTTACGGCATGAGGGCAACTCCCGGTCCTGCGATCGCGCGAGAGGGATCGGGAGTCCATTTTACGATCGGCAAGGAGGCAAACGCGAGATGGCAACCACTCCCACGCGACCTGGATTTCTCGGCTTAAAAGATCGCCGCGCCCGCTCGGAAGCACTGAATGCCTATCTGTTCATTGGTCCGTACCTGTTGGTAACACTGGTTTTTACCATCGGTGTGATCATCTACGCGATCTATATTAGCTTCAACAAATTCGATCTGTTCACCACGCCGACCTGGGCGGGGTTCGATAATTACAGTCGGGCTTTCAACAACCCCACCTTTATCAAGTCGCTGGCGAATATTTTCTGGTACGTCCTCATCGTCGTACCCACGCAGACCTTCATCGCCCTGTTACTGGCAGCGCTGCTGAATGTGAAAGTGCGCGGCAGTCGGATCTTCCGCACGCTCTTCTATGCGCCCAGTGTCACTTCAGCCGTCGTCATCAGTCTGATCTTCTGGTGGCTCTTTCTGAAGCCAGGCTTCCTGAATTACTTCCTGGACCAGGCCTTTAGTGCGTTCGGCGGAACGTGGCAACCGATCGAGTGGTTGAACTACCCCAAAGGCCTCTTTCAACTGATCGCCAATGCCTTGGGCAGTGACATTCCTTCCAGTCTCTACCTGCTGCGCGGACCCAGCGTGACGTGGCTGGCCATCATGTTCCAGAATATTTTCACGACAGCGCCCACCTTCATGATTTTGTTCCTGGCCGCGCTGCAAGACATCCCGCTGAGCCTCTATGAAGCCGCCTCAATCGACGGGGCGACGAAGCGGCAGCAGTTCTGGCGCATCACGGTGCCCATGCTGCGTCCCTCGATTCTGCTGGTGGTGGTGTTGGGCACGATCGGCAGTTTTCAGATCTTCGATCAGGTGAAGATCATGACAGCCGGCGGTCCGCTCGACACCACGATGGTGCCGGTGTATCTCATTTACACCGAGGCGTTGGGCGTGAACGGTCCACCGCGCATGGGTTTCGCGGCCGCCATGGCTTTTATCCTGGCCCTCATCATCTTCGTGTTCACCTTGATTCAGCGCCGTTTCATTGAGCGCGGCACAGAACTGTATTACTAGGAGGCGTTCATGGCAACCACTTCGACGGCTGTGCCACGCTGGGCCGGCCACTCCATCGCATCAAGAGGGCCTTCGCCCAGGCAGCGCTTCCGCCGGCTCATCGTCTATGCCTTGCTGATCGCGATCGGGCTGGCGCTCTTCACGCCGTTCATTCTGGCCTTCCTGGGCAGTTTCAAATCGGATGCGGAGATCGTCGCTTATCCGCCCAGGATGCTGCCCGCTCAATGGCAAACCGAGAATTGGGCGCGCCTGTTCACGACTGATTTCGGCGGATTACCGCGACCCGAAGGCACCACTTCACTGGGATTGATGACGGGGCTGTTCACTTTCTTTCTGACGTTCTTGCTAACCAGTTTGAACTACACCAAGCCCCGGCGTGAGATTTCACAGCGCGCAGGCCTGGCGCTTGGCAGCGCCTTGGCCGTGCTGGCTGGACTGGCCACGGGCTTCTATCTCAAGACCAGCTTCGAGGCGTCCGGCGTGATCATGGTGACAGTCAGCCTGGCAGTGACCATCATCACGCTGCTGGCCGTGGGCATCATCGGCCTGTCGCGCCCCAATTGGGAACGGGCGATCCTCGCGCTGGCCGCCTCGCTGTTGTTGGGCGCTGCGGTGACGCTGATCTTTCAGCAGGCCGCATTGTGGGCAGGCGGCGGCCGCTTTATCCGCTGGCTGTTTAACACCGCCCTGCTCTCGGTCATTCGCGCAGTGGTGATCGTGATCTTCTGCTCAATGGCAGCGTTCGCCTTTGCGCGGATGCGTTTTCCCGGCAAGTCCTTGATTTTCAATTTCATGCTCGCGTCGATGATGATCCCCAGTGCGGTCACGCTGGTACCCGCCTTCGTGTTGATCGCCAAACTGGGGTGGGTGAACTCGGCCTACAGCCTGATCATTCCAGTGCTGGTCAACGCCTTCAGCATTTTCACGCTGACCCAGTTCCTCAAAACGATTCCGAAAGAGTTGGAAGAGGCGGCCTTTGTGGATGGCGCGTCTTTCTTCCAAATTTACAAAGACGTGGTGCTGCCGCTGGCGCGGCCGGTGTTGCTAACCGTGTTTATCCTGCAATTCCAGGGGATGTGGAACGATTTCCTGACACCGCTGCTGTATCTGAATACGCCGGATATGTGGGTGTTGAATGTGGGCCTGAGCACGTTCCAGCAGGAATACAAGGCCCAGTGGAATATCACGCTGGTGGGCGCGATGGTCAATGCTCTTGTGCCGCTGACGATCTTCTTCTTCTTCAGCAAGTACTACATCGAAGGCGCCAGCTATTCGGGGTTGAAGTAGCCATGTCACCTCTACGGATCTGGGCACGCGCGATCGACTTGTGGTGGCGCGAGTTGATCGTGTGGACGATCTTCAACGTCGTCTGGTTCGCGCTGCAAATCCCCATCGTGACCGGGCCACCCGCCACGGCCGCCATGTTCGTCATCGCGCGACGCGTGGCCGCCGGAGAATATGTGGATTTTCGCGACGGCGTGCGCGCCCTCCGTGAGATGTTCATCCCCGCGTGGCAGTGGGGCATGATCACCCTGATCTTGATCGTCGTGATTGGCGGCAACCTCTGGTTTTATCAAACGACCACCGGCTTGCAGTGGGATCTATTGCGCATTGTCTGGATCGCGATCGGACTGGTGTGGTTTACGGCGAGCCTGTTTTTCTGGCCGTTCTGGCTCGCGCAAGCCGATCGGCGGGTGAGTGTGACGCTGCGCAATGTAGCGCTGTTCATCGCGCAGCGACCGGGCCTGGCGCTGATCCTGGCGTTGAGCAGCCTCGTCGTCGCCGCCGCCAGCACGTTGGTCACACTTCCGCTCGTTGTGGCGTTGATGTCGTGGCTGTCCTTGCTGGGTACCGTGGCCGTGAACGATGAACTGCATCGGATTGAAACGAGGCAAGCGGCCTAGTCACGCGCACGCTTACAGATTGAACTGCATCTACCTGGATAGGTGAAACCTCATGACCGATTTATGGGCCGTAACCCATACCCAATTCGATCCGCAACATCTGCAGCATGCCGAAACGATTTTTACGATTGGCAACGGCTACCTCTCGACCCGCGGCGCTTTTGAAGAAGGTTATCCCGGCGATGAACGCGCGACACTGCTGCACGGTGTGTTCGATGATGCGCCGATGGTCATGACGGAGTTGGTCAATGCGCCCGACTGGCTGGCGCTCACGATCCGGTTGAATGGTGAACGCTTTTCGCTGGCACAGGGCACTCTCGAAGCGTTTGAGCAGACACTCGATCTCAAGACCGGCGTGCTGACGCGCACGGTGCGCTGGCGTTCACCGGCCGGCGACGGAGCCACGCTGAAGTTCGAGCGTTTCGCTTCGCTGGCCAACGAGCACCTGCTCTTGCTCCGCTGCACCGTGACACCCGAGTTCGAGGGCCTGCTGGAAATCCACGCGGCCCTGGACGCACACGCCTACAACGAGCACGGTGCATACCGTTTGGCACACTGGCACTGGCTCGATCAGGGCGAACGCCGCAAGGCGGCCTATCTGCTGGTGCGCACACACGGCACTGGACTGAAGTTGGCCGGTGCACTGCGCTGTCAGATCAACGGCACAGCCGTGCAGGCGCAGGACATGTGGCACGCCACCATGGTGCCCACGCAGGTCGTGCAACTCGAGGTGAAAGCGGGACAACCCGTTGTGGCGGAGAAGTTCGTGGCGCTGGTAACTTCACGGGACGTCGAGGTCGATCGTTTGGTGGACACCGCCGTCGAACACGTCACGGCCGTCACGACGTGGGAGGCCGCCCTCGCCGCACAAACCGCCGCCTGGCAGGCAGAGTGGGAGCGCTGCAACGTGATCGTCGAGGGCGATGACGAAGCGCAATTGGCGCTGCGCTTCAATCTCTTTCAAATGTTGATCGCCGCGCCGCGCCATGACGATCGCGTCAACATCGGGGCCAAGACCTTGTCGGGCTTCGGCTATTGCGGGCACTCCTTCTGGGACACCGAGATCTTCATGCTGCCCCTGTTCAGCTACACCTCACCGCACATCGCCCGCAACCTGCTGACCTATCGCTGGCGCAATCTGCCGGGCGCGCGCGCTAAGGCCAGGGCGAATGGCTTTGAAGGCGCACAGTTTCCCTGGGAAAGCGCCGCTACCGGTGAAGAGGTGACGCCTACCTGGGTACCGCACTTTGCCGATCGGACGCAGTTGGTGCGCATCTGGACGGGCGACATCGAGCTGCACATCTCGGCCGACATCGCGTACGCGGCTCAGCAATACTGGCAGGTGACCGGCGATGATGAGTGGTTCATCCAGCAGGGTGCAGAGTTGATTTTGGATACAGCCAAGTTCTGGGCCTCACGCGCCGAGTGGCATCCCGATCGAGCGGGCGTCCCGCCTGCGGCGGGCGGCGTCTATGAGTATCGTGATGTGATCGGACCGGATGAATATCACGAACACGTGGACAATAATTTCTATACCAATCGCATGGCGCAGTGGAATTTGCAAACCGCACTGCACACACTGGCCTGGCTGAAGAACCAGGCGCCGGACAAGGCTCAACAGCTGATCGGGCAGCTGGATCTATCGGAGCAGCGACTCGCCCACTGGCAGGCAGTCATCGACAAGCTGTATCTGCCCGTGCAGCCCAACGGCTTGATCGAACAATTCGACGGTTACTTCCAATTGCGAGAAATCGATGCGGCGGCATTGGAGCCGCGCAGCCAGTCGTTCCAGCAGATCTTTGGCATTGCAGGCGCGAACGAGGTGCAGGGTATCAAACAACCCGATGTGTTGATCCTGCTGCACTTGCTCCGATCGGAGTTCAGCGCAGCGCTCGTGCGGGTGAACTACGACTATTACACGCCGCGCACCGATCACACTTATGGCTCTTCACTGGGTCCAGCCATTATGGCGATCATGGCCTGTGAGGTCGGCCTGCCCGCTGACGCCTACGAGCATTTCAGGCGCGCGGTGCGCGCCGATCTGCACGATGTGCGCGGCAACGCCGACGACGGGATTCACGCAGCCTCCGCGGCGGGCACCTGGCAGGTCATGGCTTTTGGCTTTGCGGGACTGCGCTTAACACCCGACGGCTGGCACCTCCACCCGCGCCTGCCGCAGCATTGGAAGCGATTGTCGTTCAAGTTCTGCTATCGCGGCGAGTGGCAGACGGTCGATCTCACTCAGGAGTAAAAGCATGGCAAGCGTTACCTTTGATCATGTCTCGAAGCAGTACGGCAACGTCACCGCCGTCAACGATCTGGACTTGCAGATTGGCGATCGGGAATTTCTGGTGTTTGTCGGCCCTTCGGGCTGCGGCAAATCGACCAGTCTGCGCATGCTGGCCGGGCTGGAAGAGATCAGCGCGGGGACCATCTACATCGGCGAGCAGGCCATCAACGGCGTCGAGCCAAAAGATCGCGATATCGCCATGGTGTTTCAATCGTACGCGCTGTATCCGCACATGACGGTGTACGAGAACATGGCGTTCGCGTTGAAGCTGCGCCGCATGGACACCGCCCAGATCGATCGCCGCGTGCGCCGGGCGGCCGAGATTCTGAGCATGACCGAGCTGCTGCAGCGCAAGCCCAAGCAGCTCTCCGGCGGGCAGCGCCAGCGCGTGGCGGTGGGCCGCGCCATCGTGCGCGAGCCGAAGGTCTTTCTCTTCGACGAGCCGCTGTCCAACCTCGACGCCAAGTTGCGCGTGCAAACGCGCGCCGAGATCACCAAGCTGCACCGCGATCTGGGCACGACCTTCATCTATGTGACGCACGATCAGACGGAGGCCATGACAATGGGCACACGCATCGCCGTGATGAAAGATGGCGTGCTACAACAGGTGGACACACCACAGAATCTGTACGAGAAGCCGGTGAACATCTTCGTGGCGGGGTTCATGGGCAGTCCCAGCATGAATTTCTTCGCCGCAAAGGTCACGGCGGCAGAAGGCCGGCTGCATGTCGAGGGGAATGGCTTTCAGTTGTCTATTCCCGATCGGTTCAAAGAACCTTTAACCGGCTACGTGGGACAGACCGTCACCCTGGGTATCCGCCCGGAAAACATCCACGATGCCGCTTTGGCACCGCACCACCTTCAAGGCAGCACGTTATCCGCACGCGTGGATCTGACCGAGTTGATGGGCAACGAAGTCTTCCTGTATTTGTTGCTGAACGACACGCCGTTTGTGGCGCGCGTCGATCCACGCACACGGGCCAGGTCCGGTAATACGCTCGCTGTGACGATCGATCTGACGCAGCTGCACTTCTTCAACCAGGAAACGACACGGGCCATTCGGTAGATGGATGTGAGATTTGTCAGATGGCTGTTTTTATAAGGACACAACATGCTGCAAGGGTTTATCTTCGATCTCGATGGTGTGCTCACGGACACGGCAGAATATCATTATCGCGCCTGGAAGCGGCTGGCCGATGAAGAAGGACTGCCCTTCACACGCGAGGACAACGAGCATTTGCGCGGCGTCTCGCGGCGCGATTCGCTGCTGCTGCT
>JAUQXC010000604.1 GCA_030834825.1 Thermoflexales bacterium | reverse complement strand
GCTCAAGGCACAGGTTCACTATACCTTCACCCGGTGTCACGGTATAGACACGATAGTGTTGATCGCGGTGTTGTTTTGACTGGTAGCGAGGAAAACGTTAGAAACTGTGTGGAAACCCGTAGGTCAGGCATCCCTATGCCTGATCTTGACGCATGGGAATGCGTCAACTACGGAGTTTTAAGAGGGGCGGCGGATGTTTACAACAAACCCAGTTCGCGGGCGCGGGCGATGGCTTCCGTGCGGCGTTGTACTTGCAATTTGTCAAAGATACGGCGATTGTGGCCCTTCACCGTGTCCAGGGCGAGGAACAGCCGTTCGCCAATTTCACGATTCGAGAATCCCTGGGCAATCAGTTTCAGGATTTCTAACTCGCGTTGGCTTAGGGGTTCTACCAGTGTTGATTTTTGCTGGCTGACTTCTGCTTGCGGCAGGGGTACCGTTGACGCGAAGGCAGCTAAGATCTTATTCACATAACCGAACAGCTGGTGGTCTTGGGCGCGCGCCTGTTTTTCAATCGAAAATCGAAAATCTAAAATCAACAATTGCATCGGCTCGCCTTCATCCACAAACAGCCGGATGAAGCCGCCCGGCTCGGCCAGCGTCAGCGCCTCATTCAGCCTGCGCGCGGCCTGGTCCTTTTCGCCATGCGCGTGCAGCGCGACCGCTTGTAGCACCAGCACCTTGAGCCGTTCATCCTGCCAACCCTTTGCTTCCAGCTGCTGGCGCAATGGCTCCAGCACGCCCAGGGCTTTGGCTGGTTCTTCCTGGGCCAGATAGATCCGGGCCTGGCTAAGGGGGAGATCGTAAGTCTGCGCGAGTTGAGCTGCTGCTGTAACCTCGCCTTGCCGAAGCAAGGTCAGCACTTGAACGGCCGCGATCTCCGGGCGGCGCTGCACAAAGTTCTGTTCGCGTGCGGCTCGATCGGCTTGAGCTAAGAGCGTGGCCGCGCCGTCCACATCACCTCGTGCCAGCTTCAGGCCTGCGAGAAACACTTCTGAGATAATGAAGCGATCGAGCATGCGATCATATTGATGCGCCAGTTGCAGGCTCTGCTGTCCATAGCGTTCCGCCGTTTCCAGATCATTCCACTCATAGTAAATGCGCGCGAGCCCGAGCGTTGTTTCGGCGGCATTCGGGTGCGGCTGCTCGCCTTCCAGTTGTAGCGCACGCCGATAGGTTTCTGCGGATCGGTAAAGATCGTTTTCAAGTGTCTGGATCAACGCCAGGGTGTCGAGCGCCAAGATCATGGAAAACCTGTCCTTGGATACTTGGCTGATTGCGACGGCTTCCGTTATAGCTCGACCGGCTGTCGTACGATCACCCTGCAGTACATAGGCATTCGCGAGTATCCAGTTGGCCGTAAAGCGGAAGGTTAGATCGTCGGCGGACAGATATTCCAGCGCGCGACGTGCTTGGTTTATCATCGCTTCCAGTTGGTACTGGGTGAGCGCCAACGTCGCGCGCGCGCAGGCGATTTGCCCGATCAGGTTACGGGTCTCAGCATTCAACTCGGCACTTTGCAGAACTGCTTCAGCCGCCTGGAGTCTCTCCTCGACGCCCGTGGTCTGGCCGGTCATCAGTGCCATCGTAGCTGATCTCACTCGCAACACCGGTCTGGCATCCAGCACGGACTTCGGCAGCGACGCCAGCCACTCTAAGATAGTGTTCACTGCGCCGCGAAAATGCAGAGGCATCGACTTGTCGACCATCAGGCGCTCGGCCCGCTCGACAGCGTTGGCCGCTGTGGCATGCTGAAAGGCTTCCAGCCCCAGGCCATGGTCTTCATACCACTGACTGGCACGGATGTGGAGTTCGGTGCTAGCTTCAGGGGTGAGGGTCTGCCCCAGGCGCTTGCGCAGCAAATCTCCGAAGAGATGGTGATAGCGGTACCATTGCCGCTCGTTGTCCAATGGGACGATGAACAGGTTGGCGTGTTCGAGGTATTCCAGGGTCTCTTGTCCAGAAACACCTGGGGTAAGCAGAACGGCCTCACACAATGAGCCGCACAAGCGCTCGAGGATCGACGTCCGCAGTAAGAAAGCCTGGATGCTTTCGGACTGCTGGTGCAGGACTTCTTCAAGCAGATAGTCCAGCACGAAATGGTGGCTGCCGGTGAAAGATTTGATGAAACTGGTCGTGTCTTGATGTCCCTGCAGTGAGATTGTCCCTTGCAAGGCAAGGGCCGCTAATTGCAGGCCGGCAATCCAGCCTTCGGTGCGGGTTTCCAGGGCGGCGATGTTTTCTGCCGAGAGGCTCAGGCCCATCACTCGATTGAGAAACTCGGCGGCTTCGGCGGAGGTAAAACACAAGTCGGCGGCGCGTAGTTCGGTCAATTGGCCCCGGACACGCAGACGGGCCAGGGGGAGCGGTGGATCCTCGCGGGTGGCGATGACCAGGTGCATTTGCGCCGGTAGATGCTCAACCAGAAAGGCCACGGCCTGATCCACCAGTGGGGTCTCAATCACATGGTAATCATCCAGCACGAGAATGAAGTTGTCTGAAACGGCGGTGAGCTCATTGAGCAGGTTGGTCAACAGCGATTCGATGGGCGGTAATTGCGGCGCTTGGAGCGCCGCCATCACCCCGGCGCCAATCCCGGCGGCCAGAGTCTGCATCGCCGCAACGAGATAAACCAGAAAACGGGCGGGATCGTTATCCCCTTCGTCGAGTGACAACCAGGCCACCGAATCTTCACACCGGGCGACCCACTCACTCACCAGCGTAGTTTTACCAAAGCCGGCAGGAGCAGAGATGAGGATCACGCCTGATGTGCGCTGTAGACCCCCGTTCAGCCGCTCGATCAGGTGGGAACGAAGGACAACTTTAGGCCGAGGTGGGGGGATATAAAGTTTCGTGGCTAAAATCGACGCGGGCATGAACCAATTATAGAACACAATCCCAAAACTCAAGAAGGGTCCCACCTTGCGGTGGGACCCTTTTCGCGAAACACCCTGGGCAGGTGTTACGCAGCGGGTATAACCCGTTTATTCGCGATCAGAATCAGGAGGGCGCAGGCGGCGGGTTAGTTTTGGCCGAACAAGCGCCACTGCACGATCGATTGATCTGCAGCGCCAAGAAGAATGATGCCGTCTTCCACCAATAGACGTTGCAAGTCGCCATCGATCTGAAGTGAGTTCTGATAGACGGTCACGATCGTCTCGTTGTCATCATCGGCCGCGATGCGATTGATCGCGAACTCGCCGCACGCTTCACAGCGATGAACGATCATCAGCTCGCCCTGCTCGAAGCGCGCGTACCTCTTACTCTGCCGCTTCAACGTCAGGCCGATAGGTCTCATGCGTGCCTTGCAGGCCGCGAGCCGATCGCCCGCCGTATACAGATCGAGATGGCGCGAGGACAGGCAGTACGGGCAGTGATTGCGATGGTGCACACCCGCCAGCGCGACCTGGGTCGAGACGAAGTTGTGGCAATGCACGCACACAAAATCGCCAAAGGTGTTACGCAGGCCTCGAGAACGAGTATAGATGCGTTGAGTGGTGAATGGTGTGGTCATGGTTGATGATCTTTTCTACCTCGCCTCCCACTCCCCTCCCCTGATTCAACGCATTTCCGAATCAGGAGAGGGGCCGGGGGTGAGGTTCATGGTTCTCGTTTCAACTTTAGATAACTCTGATAACGATACGGACTGATCGCCCCCGCACCGACGGCCTTACGGATCGCACAGCCCGGTTCTTGATCGTGCTGACAGTCCAGCCCAAATTTGCACGTTCCAACGAACGGGCGCATTTCGGGGAAGAACCAGGCCAGATCATCCTCGGCCACATTCCACAGACCAAACTCGCGGATGCCGGGCGTGTCGATGATCGAGCCGCCGGACGCCAGCGTGAATAGCTCGACATGCGTTGTCGTGTGCCGACCTTTGCCGGTGCTCCGGCTTATCGCCTGAACGCGCAAGCCCAGGCCAGGTTCGATGGCATTGAGCAGCGAGGTCTTGCCCACGCCCGATTTGCCGACGAATACCGACAATCGATCGCACAGCGCCGCGTCGAGCTCGCTCAGCCCCGCACCGGTCACGGTGCTCGTTAAGATCACCGGATACCCGCTGGCTTGATACTCCGCCATGACCGCTCGGATTTCTGCAGCTTCTGGCCGGCCTTCGACGAGGTCCAGCTTCGTGAGGCAGATCAACGCGGGAATCCGGGCCGCTTCCGCCGAGACGAGATAGCGATCGAGCAGGTTCCAGGCCAGGCGTGGTTGGGCCGCGGCAAAGACCGCGACGACTTGGTCGACATTTGCCGCAATCGGCTGTTCGTGAGCGTGGGCTGTAGGCATCGGCACCGCCGATCGGCGCGCGAGTTGATTGCGCTGGGGCAGCACTTCGACAATCTGCCCGGCCTCAGGTCCAATCGCGAGCCAGCGCACGATATCGCCGATCACAACGGGGTCAGCCCGAGAGCCCTGTTTGAAGCGGCCCGCCAGTGTGCAGGACAGAGTTCCGCCAGATGTTTCGACCAAGTATGAGTTGTTGGTTTTTCTAATCACGACGCCACAGTCGCTGGACTGCGCGTCGATAAATTTCATATAAGACTTCACGGTTGCACTTCCTGCTTCCACAAACAAAAAAAGCCAGTCACGAAAAGTTTCGTGGCTGGCAAACTTGCTCAAACCGGGCGCGGTGCCCAGACAGGACAACACGCGCGGCTGTTTCTGCTTGCGTATCGAGTACCCTTGAGAATTTCGGTCGTGTCATTCCCGCTAACGCGGGACTCCAGGTACCAGAAAGCAGAAACAAAAAAGCCACGGGGCAAGAACGCACCCATGGCCGTGTAGATTTAAGAAACAGACAAGCTAAATCCTCAAGGCAGTAGAGTCGTCCTTGCAACCTGGACTTGAACAAGCACCGTGGTAAATGTCTTCAACATGAAACTTGCTAACGACCTTTCAGATTAGCTGCACAACGCGCCAGAGTTTATCACGACAGTCTCAACGCGTCAAGTGTGATACGTCTATTTGTTTATTGTGGGCGTCGCACAGAAAACCAGGCGACCGCTCACAGTCAACCCTGCTTGGCCCTACCATACAATCTCGGCGTAAGGCAACAACCCTAAGGACGTCTCGACCTTCTCCGGAATCAGCTTATACAAACGGAAAAATGGCTCAGCCCCGGGCGGCAGCATCCGGGCGATGCGCGGATTATCTTCACGAAACCGGCGCGCAGCTTCGGCTTCATCGGCGGCCACGATCTGCCCTCGAATACGAACCTGTGTGTTCGTACCCTGTTGGGTCCACACCACCTCTGCCTGACGTTCGGTGGCCGGTTCACTTTCCTTGCGTGCGCTCTTCACTGCGACAAGATATAATTCGTTGCCGGAGACGCTTTTGATCCCCACGGGCCTGATCCGCAATAGCCGGCCTTTGTTGCGCGTGGCCAAATAGCCAAACCGCACTTCTTGAATAAAAGCGATGACTTGTTCTCTAGTCCACATGATCTTGAATCCAGCTTCCGGCCGCTTGTGCCCGGCCAGGTTTAGTCTACAGCATAGACGAAAGCCACCGTTCATGCCTATCCGTCTGCTAACAATCTGCTATCCAGTGGGTCTCACAGGAAGGAGTCGTTAGAAAACTGCATGACAACATGGAAGCCTCCTGAGCAAGTGTGGTTTCTCACCGCACACGCTACTCAGCAGGCTCCCGACCCACGAACCAAAGTTCCGAGTCACCACGGCGTACAATTAAGCGCCGGACTTTACGTTCCGGGTTCCTCTCTCACCAGCGCCAGCTGCGACGGCGGCTGAGCATACCCAAGCCCAGCGCCAACAGCGCT
>JAUQXC010000603.1 GCA_030834825.1 Thermoflexales bacterium | reverse complement strand
GCGAGCAGGGCGATCACCAGGATCACGGTCGGCCATAGCGCGCGGCGCCACAAGACAATCCAGTGCTTGCGCCAGAGGATGACCTCGCCTTGTCGATCGACTAACTTTGGGAAAAAATATCTGAGGATGCCGAGCGTCAGGGTGGGCCGCGCCTCCGGTTCGATCACAGGCGGCGCCGGCGGCGCTTTGGGAATCTCTTTGGCAATGATGCGCTTTTCCAGATTATCGCGAATCCCTTTGCGCCCGGCGGCGCGCTCACGCGCCTGTAGTTTCTCCACTTCTTCCTGAATCTCGCGCTTAATGAGCATGGGGTTCGGCATATCGCGCATGCCAATGTTTCCGGTGAAGGTTTCCACCTCCAGATCGCCGAAATCGAGCACCGCCGCGGCTATGCCTTGCCGTTCATATTGCACCTGCGTGACCGCCGGCAGTGGCGTCTCATGGCGTTTCTTGCGGATGAGGATGATTTCATCGACATGCACGATCCGCTTGTTCGTCACGACCCAATAGTCATTGCGCCAGTCGACAAACACATAGGCAACTAATCCACCCAGCACCGTCAGGCCCAGCAAAACCGTCAGCCCCAGCAAGGCGGGCAGTGATTGTTGAATGACAACGAGCAGTGCAATGATGCCCAACAACGCGACCAGGGGGAAAAACATGCGGCGCAGCAGCCCCCACCAGTGCTCGCGGGCAAACAATACCACGGCTTCATCCTTTGCCTGCCAGCCAAATTGCGGCGCGTTCAGTCGTTGCGCCACTAGTTCACTAGGGGTCAATCGCCCCCATAAGCGCGGATACTCTTCGCGCAGCGGCATGAAGGCATCACGCTTGAAAACCAGCGTGACCACATCGGTAATCGCTAAGGCCGTCACATCGTGCGGCTCGGCCAGCAATAGCGAGGTTTCGCCCAACAGGCGGCCCGGTAGCGCGGTGCCGACATCATTAGGGACACCGGCGGGATCAATGTGAACAAGGCGAAGCTGTCCAGAGTAGACGATATATAAGGTCTTGTCGTCGTCACTTTGCCGGTAGAGTTCGTGCCCGGCTTGGATGGATTCACGTTGTACAATCCCGGCCAACACGTGCAGATCCTCATCTTCCAAACGGCTGAAGAGTGGAATGCCGCGCAAGAATTGGACGAGATCATCAACTTGACTGGGTGTAAGATTGCTCATACTGGAAGACCTATGCAGCACATTTTATCATATGCGAACCTAACGGTAGGACGATTTCGGCGACTTGTTGGTTGAATTGATCCACATCATATCAGTGGGTTATTATATAAGTAGTTGTAGTAGTAGGGCGTGTGGATTTGTGGAAGAAACCAGATCAAGCCGTACATCTGGGTGCAAGCCACACACAGGCCCCACATAGATGGGGGTAAGGCGGCCCTGCTTTATCCTCACATGATGTTGATTGCACGGGGAGAGACGGTTTTCGGAAGATGGTAAGCTAACAGCATCTTTCAAGCCCAGCCATATTTAGGGTGAAGTTGAATATCCTACCCCATATATAGGCTTCTCGATATTTCCTTATGTTGTTTTTAGAAGGAGTTATCCCCAAAAAGGGGTGCTTATCCACAGTTACAGGGCAGTTTTCCACAATTGCTCACGCCCAAATATTGGCATCCAAGGGAATGTTTATCCCATATCTAGCCAGTGCCTCCCTCAGGGCAAAAGAGGTTATCCACAAAAGAAGGCGTTTATCCACAGTTATTCCCTACTTTTCCACAAGTTACGTCGTGAAAATGAGGCGCATCCACTGAGCTACCCCCCATATCTGCCGGCAAAAAAGACAAAAAAAGAGGAAAAGGGACGCCCCATGGGTCCCTTTTCCTCTTGTGACCGCCAAAGTGGCGGTCACACGCGTCTTGAGCCAACTCTCTTTAGTCAGGCGCGCTGCGCTGCTCCACTTCGATTATACAATCTTTCCCGAATAGCCAGCACTTCACGACGGATGTTGTCGTCGCTATCGATGGCTTGGGTGACTTTTTCTACACCGTAGATCACTGTCGTGTGATCGCGTCCGCCTAACGACTCGCCGATTTGCGGGAGCGTCAACTGCAGTTCTTCACGCGCCAGATACATCACCACCTGGCGCGGGTGCACTAATTCTTTGTTACGGCCACGGCCCAGCAGATCATCGCGTGAGATGCCGTAGAAATCGGACACCGTCATGACCAGCTCGTCCAGCGTGACCGTCGTAGGGCGTGCCATCAAATCGGCCAGTGCATTGGCCGCAAGTTCCGGTGTAAGCGGACTGCCCGTCAAGCGCGCATAAGCCAGCACTCGATTGAGGGCGCCTTCCAGCTCGCGGATATTACTCTGCACTTGCCGTGCAATGAAGTCGAGCACATTGTCAGGAATGGCGATGCCGTGACTCTCGGCCTTGTCACGCAGGATGGCCAAGCGGGTTTCCAGATCGGGGGCCTGAATGTCTGCAATC
>JAUQXC010000602.1 GCA_030834825.1 Thermoflexales bacterium | reverse complement strand
TTCACGTCGGTGATGATCGATGCGTCGGCGCAGGAACTGGCCGGCAACAGCGCCGCGACGCGCCAGGTGGTGGCATACGCACACGCGCGTGGTGTTTCCGTGGAAGCAGAGCTGGGCCGCATCGGCACAACCGATCACCTGGAGACTGAAAACGACGAGGAGCTGTACACCGATCCCGACGAGGCCAAACTCTTTGTCGCTCAAACACAAGTCGATGCCTTGGCCGTCTCGGTCGGGACAGCGCACGGACAATATCTCGTCAAGCAACCGACGATCGATCTGGCACGCATCCAGGCCATTCGCGATCGGACGCCGGTGCACCTGGTCCTGCACGGCGGATCGGGCACGCCCGCCGAACAGATTCACGCGGCGATCAATCTGCCCCAGGGCGGCATCAGCAAAGTCAACATCGCCACCGATCTGGAGTTGGGCCTGCTCGCCGAACTGGGCCGCACAGAACGCTTGACGGATGCCGGTCTGCGCGCCTTGCCGGCAAGCGACATCGAACGCGGTCAGCGTGCCGTGCAAGCGGTGGTAGCCGAGAAGATCAAGAGTTTCTTGCTGAGCGAGGGTCACGCTGCTGATTATTAGAAACCGGGTTTCTACGACTTGTCAATCATTCCGCCAAGAATGGAGAAACCCGGTTTCTCCGGGAGCCAAACATGCCCACTCTCTGGCATCAACCTTACACTCGATCAGATTTGCAGCGCCACGTGATGGACTTGTGCCACCTGGCCGACATTCGCCCGTTTGAATTGAGCGATGGACCGGAACGCGGGGTGCGCGCTTTGCGAGTGCGCAATGCTGCCGGGTTGGACTTCACGCTGCTCACCGATCGCGGTATGGGCTTGTACGATGTACAATTTCGGGGTGTGCCACTCGCTTTTGTCTCCTCCGTCGGCGTGACCCATCCCGCTTACGCCGAGCAGCCGGGGTTTGGCTGGCTGCGCACGTGGCCCGGCGGATTTCTCACGTCCTGCGGCCTAACGCAAGTGGGCAGTCCGTGCCACGACAACGGCGAAGAGTTAGGCATTCATGGGCGATTGTCGAATCTGTCCGCGCAGCAAGTGAAGTGGGGCACGGACTGGGAGAACGATCGCTATGGGCTGTGGGCCGAAGGCACACTGCGTGAGACGACCGTCTTTGGTGTCAACCTGGTGTTGAAGCGCCGGATTAGCACCACGTTGGACGAAGCGAAAATATGGATTGAAGATCGCATCGAGAATCAGGGCAGCGCGCCCGCGCCGCTGATGTTCTTGCAGCACTTTAACCTGGGCTTCCCGCTGGTGGACTCAACCACTCGCTTGGTTTTGCCAACCCACACGACCGCGCCGCGCGACGAGGCGGCTCGCCCGGGTCTCGATCACTGCCTTGAGTTCGACGATCCGATTGACGATTATGCCGAGCAGGTCTTCTATCACGATCTGCAAGCCGACGCTGATGGCAAAGTGGAAGTGCGTTTGGCCAATCCCACGTTCAACAACGGACAGGGCCTGGGTGTGGCGTGGCGTTACCCCCAAGCCGAATATCCACTACTTACCGAATGGAAGATGATGCGGGCGGGCTTCTATGTGGTCGGCGTCGAGCCGGGCAACTGCCACGTGGAAGGCCGCGTGAAAGAACGCGAGCGCGGCACGCTGCAAATGATCGCGCCGCAGGAAGTGCGGACGTTTAGTATCGAGTTGGAGTTTTTCAACAACAAGTAATCACGTTAAGCAACGTCATGCCCGAGTGCTTTCGCCTTACCCGCCGCTGCGCGGCGGAGGCGCGCTAGGCGTGTCGGGCATCCAATAGATTCCCGCTGAAAGCACGCGGGAATGACGACGCCAAAACGAGGCCTTTATGAAACTCTATGGCGGCATTGAAGCCGGCGGCACCAAATTCATCTGTGTGATCGGCCACGGGCCGGATCACATCGTCGCGGAAGCGCGCATCGCCACGACGACGCCCGCCGAAACGATCGGGTACACGATCGAGTTCTTCCAGCGGCACGCGCAGGAATATCCCATCAGCGCGGTCGGCATCGGCTCGTTCGGGCCGGTCGATCTCGATCGGAGTTCGCCGACCTACGGTTACATCACCACCACGCCCAAGCCCGGCTGGGCGCAAGCCAATCTATGCGGCGCGATTCAACAGGCGCTGCACGTCCCGGTCGCCTTCGACACCGATGTGAACGCGGCGGCGTTCGGCGAGCATTACTGGGTGCCGGAGAACCGCGCGCTGGATCCGCTGCTGTATCTCACCATCGGCACAGGCATTGGGCTGGGCGTGATTGTGAACGGAAAACCGCTGCACGGTCTGCTGCATCCTGAGGCCGGCCACATGCTCTTGCCGCACGATCGCACGCTCGATCCGTTTGTGGGCAGCTGTCCATTTCATGGCGACTGCTGGGAAGGGTTAGCGTCCGGCCCCGCCCTGGAGAAACGCTGGCAGCAGCGCGGCGAGACGCTGCCGCCCGATCACGCCGCCTGGCAATTGGAAGCGCATTACGTGGCGCTGGCCGTGGTGAATCTGATCTATTGTTTCTCGCCGCAGCGCGTGGTGTTGGGCGGCGGCGTCATGCAACAGCCGGGCATCATCGATCGCGTGCGCGGCGCGGTGCAGCGCACGATCAACAACTATCTCCAGACAGATCGCATTACGCGCGACATCCAGCAACTGATCGCGCCGCCGGGATTGGGAAATCGATCGGGCGTGCTGGGGGCCATCGCCCTGGCCGCCACCGTCGCACGGATGAATCATGCACCTGAATAGCCCTATGTACACCTGAAGATCCCCTAAACGCTAAATCCAACTGAAAATTCGCTCGCAGGCTGAGAGCCGCAAGCACATGGCGTGAGCGCCGCGCTATTCGTGCAGGAATGGTTTTGCGTCTGCGCCAGACGGCTCACAAAATTTCCAACTGAGGAGGTAGCCCACATTCTCTTAGCGCCATCGATCGTGCACGGTGATCTCAAGTTCAAAGCATAGTCAGAACCCAGGAGGGCAAAATGCATCCCCAAGCCAAAGCCGCCATCACCTTGCTGCTGGTGTTCCTCATGTTACTGCCAGCGAATGTCACGACCGTCCTGGCAGTTACCCCGCCAGACAACCAGGCAGTGATAACGTTTCCGTCCGCGTCAAGTAACGACACGTTGCCCCAGCGTCAATCGAATGTGAACAGCATGAGCCATGAAACAGTGACCCCAACCATCAACCTTACGCCCACGGCGCGTCTGCTCGATTTGGGCACCACCAAAACGTTGTACACGGTGGCCAATGCACATTTAGACACACAGTGGAACTGGAATATCCAGACCACCATCAATAGCTACATCAACAAAACCGTCGATCAGAATGTCACTTTGTTCGGCAAGTATCCCAACTACAATTTCAATTTCGAAGGCGCTTTCCGCTACGCCTTATTGAAGGAGTATTATCCGGACAAGTACAACACGCTGAAGACCTACATCGCGCAGGGCCGCTGGAATGTAGCCGGCAGTTCCTGGGATGCAGGCGATGTCAACGTGCCTTCGCCGGAAGGCATCTTCCGCAACATCCTGTACGGCAACCGCTACTTCAAACAGGAATTCGGCAAGAGCAGCCTGGACATTTTCCTGCCCGACTGTTTTGGCTTCGGATACGCCCTGCCCTCGATTGCGGCGCACGCCGGTCTGAAAGGCTTCTCTACGCAGAAGCTCACGTGGGGTTCAGCGTATGGCACCCCCTTTGATCTCGGCCGCTGGATCGGGCCAGACGGCGCTTACATCGCCGCGGCGCTGAAGCCCGGCAGTTACACGACTTCCTTCAGCGGCGATCTCAGCAACAACTCGACCTGGTTAAATGCGATCAACGCCAACGGCGCTTACGGGGTTTTTGCCGCCATGGGCTATCACGGCACGGGCGATACCGGCGGCGCGCCAGCCGACAGCTCTGCGAGCTCGGTTAACACCAGCGTCAATGGCACAGGCCCCGTCAAGGTGTTAAGCGCCTCGACCGATCAACTCTTCCGCGACATGACACCCGCCCAGTTGCTGGGGCTGCCGTCTTACACCGGTGAGCTGGTCATGACCACGCACGGCACGGGATCGTATACCTCGCGCAACATCTCCAAACGATGGAATCGCCAGAACGAAGTCCTGGCGGATGCCACCGAGCGTGCCGCTGTGCTGGCCAATTGGCTGGGGGGCGCACCCTATCCACAGCAGCGACTCACCGAGGCCTGGCAGCGTTTCATCTGGCACACCTTCCACGATGACCTGACCGGGACCAGCCTCCCCTCGGCTTACCTGTTTTCTTGGAACGACTACGTCCTCTCGCTCAATCAATTTGCGGGCGAGTTGAGTAACAGCCTGGGCGCGGTCGTGCGTGGTCTGGATACGCAGGCTACCGGCATTCCAATCGTGGTGTACAACCCATTGGCCCAGCCGCGTCAGGACACGGTTGAAGCGCGGGTCTACTTCCCAAGCGGCGTGCCCGCTGCGGTCAGAGTCTACGATCCCGCCGGTGTCGAAGTTCCCTCGCAGAAGGGCGTGGTGGAGGGGAACTATGCCACGATTATCTTCTTAGCCGATATGCCACCGGTCGGGTACAAGACTTACGATGTACAAACCTCTGCGACGCCATCGGCCCTGGCCACGGGCTTGAGTGTCAATTCAACGACGCTGGAGAGCAACCGCTATCGGGTCACGCTCAATAGCAGCGGTGACATAGCCAGCATTATCGATAAACAGAATGGCAATCGAGAGCTGCTGGCTTCACCTATGCGCTTGCAGATGCAGAATGACACCTCCAGCAACTGGCCGTCCTGGGAGGTGCTCTACAACGACGTCAACGCCACACCGCGCGAGTACGTGAGCAGTTCAGTCAATATCGCCATCGCCGAGAACGGGCCGGCCCGCGTCGCCGTGCGCATCACGCGCACGCAAGCGGGATCGACCTTCGTTCAGACCATTCGTCTCAGCTCAGGCGGCACGGCCGATCGGATCGAGATCGACAATGAGGTGGATTGGCAGACCAAGTCGACTTTGTTGAAAGCCGCGTTCCCGCTCAGCGTGTCCAACGCCCGGGCCACCTATGACTTGGGGCTGGGGACGATTCAACGCGGGAACAACACCAGCACGCTGTATGAAGTTCCCGCGCAACAATGGGCCGACCTCACCGCCTCGGCCGGTGACTATGGCGTCAGCATCCTGAATGATTCCAAGTATGGTTGGGATAAACCCAACAACAACACACTGCGTTTGACGCTGATCCATACTCCGCAAGGCGCCTATGGTTCGAACGCCCAGGACAATCAGGACCTGGGGAGAAACAAATTCCTGTACGCCATCTATGGACACGCGGGAAACTGGACGTCGGGCGACACCGTCTGGCAGGCAGCTCGACTCAATCAACCCCTGCTGGCCTTCCAGACCACCAGCCATGCGGGCACGTTGGGCAAGTCCTATTCCTTCTTGAGCATCAGCACGCCACAGGTGTTCGTCAAGGCGATCAAGAAAGCGGAAGACAGCCATGAAGTGATCGTGCGGGTGCAGGAAACGCGGGGGACGGCTGCCTCCAATGTGCAGCTGGCGATCGGATCGGGCATCACGTCTGCGCGTGAAGTAAACGCCCAGGAAGAGTCGGTCGGAAGCGCCACGGTGACCAACGGCCAGCTGGTGTTCAACCTCGGCAGCTATCAACCTAGGACCTTCGCGCTGACCCTGGCTAATCCGCCAACCAGTCTGTCAGCCCCTACCTCTCAGGCCGTGACGCTGAGCTATAACAAGGACGTGGTTAGCCCGGATACCAATCGGGGTGATGGAAATTTCGACGGAGTCAATGCCATCCCGGCCGAACTGTTCCCCTCGACCATCACCAGCGAAGGCATCCAGTTCCAGTTGGGACCGACAGGCGACGGGCAGAACAACGCCCTGACCGCCAGCGGCCAAAGCCTGACCTTGAATGCCGCCGGTTACAAACGTCTTTACTTGCTGGCGGGTTCAGCCAACGGCGATCTTCCGGCGACGTTTACGCTTAATGGCGCACCCATCAACTTGACCGTTCAAGATATGAAAGCCCAGGTAGGCACGTGGGATCTTCGCTCTGCGTCTGGTGTCTTGAGCACGCCTGGGATTAAGCGTGATCCGGTAGCCTGGGTGGCAACACATCGGCATACCGCCAGCGGAAACAGCCCGTATAACTTTGCCTATCTGTTCAAGTACCGGATCGATTTGCCGCAGGGTGTCCCCAATCCCGTTTTGGTTCTGCCGTCGAACAGCAACATCCTTATCTTTGCGCTGACGCTGTCTGATAACAGCAACGATGACACCGCCCCGGCCGGTTACCTGTATGATTCGACGCCGCTGGTGATCACTCCGCCAGCCGAAGACAATCTGGCGTTGAATAAGCCGGCCACGGCCGACAGCTCTTGCAATGCCGATGAAGGCCCGGCCAAAGCCGTCAACGGTTCGTGGACGGGCGGCAACACCGACAAGTGGTGCTCGTTCGGCACAACCAAGTGGCTGCAAGTCGATCTGGGCGCGAATAACACCCTCACCAAATTCGTCATCAAGCATGCAGGCCTGGGTGGTGAAACGACCGACTTCAACACCCGCGACTTCAACGTGCAGGTCAGCACCGACAGCGCAAATTGGTCCACCATCGTGAATGTGACGGGCAACACCGCCAGCGAAACGACGCACAACATCTCGGCGGTCACGGCGCGCTATGTGCGCCTCAACGTAGTCACGGGCGCGCAAAGTGGAGCGAACACTGCCCGCATCTATGAACTGGAAGTGTATGGCAGTACGACGCCGCCCAGCACTAACCTGGCGCTGAATAAGCCGGCCACCGCCGACAGTTCCTGCAATGCCAACGAGGGACCGGCGAAGGCGGTCAATGGTTCGTGGACGGGCGGCAACACTGACAAGTGGTGCTCGTTCGGCGCAACCAAGTGGCTGCAAGTCGATCTGGGCGCGAACAACACCCTCACCCGGTTTGTGATCAAACATGCAGGCCTGGGCGGTGAGTCCACCACCTACAACACGCGCGACTTTAAGGTGCAGGTCAGCACCGACGGCACGAATTGGAATACCGTCGTGAACGTGGCCGGCAACACCGCCAGCGAGACGACACACAATATCACCGCAGTCACGGCACACTACGTGCGCCTCAACGTGGTCACGGGCGCGCAAAGCGGAGCGAACACTGCCCGCATCTATGAACTGGAAGTATACGGCAGCACGACACCCAGCACCAACCTGGCGCTGAATAAACCGGCCACGGCCGATAGTTCCTGCAATGCCAACGAGGGACCGGCGAAGGCCGTCAATGGTTCGTGGACGGGCGGCAACACCGATAAGTGGTGCTCGTTGGGCACAACCAAGTGGCTGCAAGTCGATCTGGGCGCGAACAACACCTTGACCCGGTTTGTGATCAAGCATGCGGGCCTGGGCGGTGAGCCCACCACTTACAACACGCGAGACTTTAACGTGCAAGTCAGCACCGACGGCGTGAATTGGACCACCGTCGTGAACGTGGCCGGCAACACCGCCAGCGAGACGACGCACAACATCACCGCGGCCACGGCGCGCTACGTGCGCCTCAACGTAGTCACGGGCGCGCAAAGCGGAGCGAACACCGCGCGCATCTATGAACTGGAAGTGTATTAAGCAAGAATCCTTGCGAGGGGTGAACTCAAGGACGAGAGCACTCCCCCAACAGATGGGGACTTCGTGCACCGCCTGTGCAGCCGATCGCCGTTGAAACCCCTGGCAAGGTTGAGCAGAGAATGGCGTTCCAAGTTCCACTGATCGCACCTGGAGCGCCATTCTTCACTGCTTTGCGCGTCTGCCTGGGACGCCGGAGCTACAGTTCCTTGTAGAAAATAACCGTCGCCCACAGTCGGCCATTGGGGAAACTCGCATAGTTGGGGATTTCGCCAACGCGCACGTAGCCGAGCTTCAAGTAGAGTTGCTCGGCTATTTCTCCTTCGATCGTGTCCAGCACCAACAAAGTGATGCCGCGCTGTCGCGCCTCAATCTCGATCGCGCCCATCAAGCGGCGGCCCAGTCCGAGATTGCGATAGCGGCTGTGGACCAGAAGCTTCTGCACCTCGGCCCGATGGCGACCGTTTTCCTTCTGACCCAGCGCCAACTGCACCGAACCGGCCACCTCGCTCTGCTCCGTGGTGGCGACGAGCAATACGCGCGACGAGCCGACCTCGCGCAGCATATCCTGCCAGAAAGCGTTGGCGGTCTCGCGTTTCAGCGGTGAGAGAAAGCCCACCGATGCACCGCCTTCGACAGAATCGATCAGCAGATCGATCAGGCCGTTGTGGATGGTGGTCGATGGTGTGGTGGCTAAGAGTTGAATAGTGAACATGCAGTCCCCCGCGGCATTGATTTTTTGTACAGCCAAACAAGTTGGGAAGCGAGGCGATAAGGTGCTCCCGATGGGATGAAGTTGAGCGTCGGAAAAATGATACCATGCAGCGCATTGCCTTTGCGAATGAAAAGTATCATTCAAACAGATCGATTGATGCCTGAGTATCACCGGCAAACGGAGCGTGAGCAGTGTCAATGAACAGGCGCGGGGCGGGTGACTGCTCCCCCGGTCTCCAGGTCAGTAAGAAGTCAGCGAACGGCCCACCTGGCTGTCATTCATTCGCGTCGAAGTAGCGGTATAGTAGGCGCATTCAAATCTTGAAAGGACGACATGGGTCCCGGACATCTTGCTGTCGGTCTGGCCGCGAAACGGGTCGCTCCCCGCGCACCGCTGATCGTCTTGTTGCTCGCTTCAGAGCTCCTCGATATTTTGTGCTTCGTATTCATCTTTGCCGGACTCGAACGCGCCGGTGAAGGATCAGACCTCGGCTATCTGCCTTGGTCGCACGGGTTATTCATGGCCGTCGTCTGGTCGCTGGCGGCAGGCGCAATCGCCTGGCTCTTCTCGCGCGATCGCCGGGTTAGCATCGTTATCGGCCTGGTGGTCTTCAGCCACTGGGTGCTGGACTTCATCGCACACGATCCCGATCTGCCGCTCTTCTTTGCCGGCTCGCCCCTGGTCGGGCTGGGCCTGGAATGGACCCACACCGCCAACGGCCTGGTCATTCACTGGGCGCAGGGCCTAATCGTGGAGCTCGGTTTACTCGTCGGCGGAACCGTCATATACTTACACACACGGCGGCGTCTGATCGCCTCAGCGCGATCGGTCACACCCGTTGGGTGAAAATCCTTTGAACCACCTTGAAAGAGCAGGAGGCAAACCATGATCGAGACAACCCCTACCCCCGCAACGACCAAAGCGCCGAAGCGCTGGCCAGGTTTTTCAGCGAAAAAGAACTCTGGCGCATTCGTCCGGGGAATCATCAACCTGGCGCTGGTTACGGTGGCCGTGCGTGATATCCGCCGCCGCCATGATGATGAAATCAAGGGCAAGCGAAAGTTCTGGATGTTCGCCGCTTTCGCGCCCCCCATCGGCCCCATCGCCTATTTCCTGTTTGGCCGCAAGCGCGATACGGCGGCATGAAAGAAGAAGGTATGTCAAAAAAGATTCTCGTCACCTATGCCAGCCGACTCGGTGCCACGGCCGGTGTGGCCGAAGCCATCGGCAAGACGTTGCAGGACGGCGGCGCTGAAGTGGAAGTCCGCCGCATGGAAGACGTGACCGACCTCTCGCCCTATGACGCGGTGGTGGCGGGCAGTGCCATTCGCGGCAAGCAATGGCTGCCGGAGGCCAGGCAGTTCATGCGCACCCATCAAACGGCTTTGCGACAGAAGCCTTTCGCCGCGTTCCTGGTGTGCATGACTCTCGCCATGAAGAACGGCGAGAAATATCGCTCCAGTGTGGGGGAATGGCTGGCGCCAGTCCGCGCAAGGGTGAAGCCCGTGAGTGAGGGTCTCTTTGCCGGGGCCTTGGACATTGGCAAAATCCCCTCGTTTGGCGATCGGCTGAAGTTTCGGCTGAGCGTCATGCTGGGTGTTTGGAAAGAAGGCGATCATCGCGACTGGAATGCCATCCGCGCCTGGGCCACAGAGCTGAACCGCCTCTTGAAAGCATAAATGTTCAAGCGCGGCGTTGACACGGGATGCAAGCTAAACCGGTAGGAGGCTGACATGCCAACCACCTTGAACAGCCAGACGATAACGTATGAGCAGTTAGCCAAAACGATCGATCATTCGCTGCTGCGCCCCGAATTGACAGAGGCCGATGTGCTGGCCGGCTGCGAACTGGCCAACCGGTATCACGTCGCCTCGGTCTGCGTGAAGCCATGCCACGTCAGGCTCGCCAGACAGACCCTGGCAGACTCGGACGTAGCAGTCGGCACGGTCGTGGGCTTTCCGCACGGCAACTCGACCGTGGCGACGAAAGTCTTTGAGACACAAGAAGCCGTGGCCGCCGGCGCCACCGAGATCGATATGGTCATCAACCTCGGCGCGCTCCGCTCGGGCCAGGCCGATTACGTGCACAATGAAATCCGCGCGGTGGTGAAAGCCGCGCACCCCCACGCCATCGTCAAAGTAATTTTAGAGAATGCTTACCTGACCCCGGCTGAAAAAGTGTTGGGCTGCAAATTAGTGGAAGAAGCCGAGGCTGACTTTGTGAAAACCTCGACCGGCTTTGCGCCCAGCGGCGCCACGGTGGAGGACATTGCCTTGATGCGCGCGACGGTGGGAGCGCAAGTGCAGGTGAAAGCCGCGCACGGCGTGCGCACACTCGATCAACTGCTGGCGATGATTGATGCCGGCGCCACTCGTGCAGGCGCCACGGCCACCGCCGCCATTCTCAACGAATTCAAACAACGTGGCGGGGGCCGGGATGGCTGATCTGAAAGTCGGTGTGATTGGAACGGGCTTCATCGGGCCGGCACACGTGGAAGCGCTGCGGCGACTAGGCCTCGAAGTCGTTGCGCTGGCCGGGCCACGCCGCGCCGTGGTGGCCGAAAAGGCGCGAGCCATGCACATCGAGAAGCATTACACGACCGCCGAAGCCTTGATCGCCGATCCCGAGGTGGATGTGGTGCATATCACCTCGCCCAACCATGCGCACTATCCACAGGCCAAAGCAGCGCTGCTGGCGGGCAAACACGTCGTATGCGAGAAGCCGCTGGCGCTGAGCTCGGCCGAATCGAGTGAATTGGTGCAGCTCGCCACAGCGCAGAAGCGGGTCACTGCGGTCAATTTTAATATTCGTTTCTATCCATTGTCACATCAAGCCCGGCACCTCGTGCAGAGCGGCGCGCTGGGCGAAGTGTACATCGTACAAGGCTCGTATCTGCAAGACTGGCTGCTCTTGCCCAGCGATTGGAACTGGCGGCTGGAGCCGCAGTTCAGCGGCGAGATGCGCGCCGTGGCCGACATCGGATCGCACTGGCTCGATCTGACGACATTCATTACCGGCCTGCAGGTTGAAGCGGTGCTGGCTGATTTTGCGACATTCCTCAAGACACATCAGAAGCCCACGCAGCCGGTGGAAGCCTTCACGAGCCAGCGGCAAACGACTGCAGAATATGTGGAGCAACCGATTCACACCGAAGATTACGCGACCGTCATGCTGCGCTACAACAACGGCGCGCGCGGCGTGATGACGGTGGCGCAAGTGTGCGCGGGCCGCAAGAACCGGCTGTTCTATGAAATCGACGGCGCCAGGTCGGCCCTCGTGTGGAATGGCGAACGCCCCAACGAGTTGTGGATCAATCATCGCGATCGGCCCAATGAACTGCTCTTGAAAGACCCGGCGCTATTGGCGCCTGAGGCGCGGCAGTTTGCCTCATATCCCGGCGGGCACAACGAGGGCTTTCCCGATACGTTCAAGCAGTTGTATCGCGCGATCTATCGCTACCTTGAAGCTGGCGATTACAACCAGCCGCCCGACTTCCCGACGTTCGAAGACGGCCATCGCTCGCTGCGTGTGGGCGAAGCAATTTTTCGCAGCGCGCAAGTGGGCGGCTGGATAAAAGTGAATGAATGAGCGGCCAAGTTGATCCCCACTCACGTCCTCATCCTGTATCCCCAGTTGATTCCCAACAGTGGTTGAAGTCTTGTGAAAAAATTCTCGTCGTTGACTTATGATTGAGAAGTCTCTTATAATGAAAACGGCCTAAGGGAGCGAGGAGGAAGTCGCGCAGAAGTCTGGCAGTGGTGGGGAGCGCGATGGACATCATTCGCAAGGGGCAGACACGTAACACGGCAGTCGCTGCGGCCATGATTATTGGCGGCGGCATCAGTGGAATGCGGGCCGCTCTCGATCTGGCTGACGCCGGTCTCAAAGTTTTCCTCGTCGAACAAACCCCCTGCCTCGGTGGACGCGTTGCCCAACTCGGCTTCATGTTTCCGCAGCACGATTGCGTGCTGTGCCGCGGCACTTCCGATCACGGTTACGGCTGCACGCGGCCATCCATTTCTCCAGCCTACATTCACCACAACCAGCATCCCAACCTCGAGATCCTCACCAACACGCACGTGATCGGCGTCGAAGGTCAGGCCGGCGACTTCACCGTGTCGCTGCGCCAGGAGCCGCGCTATGTCGAGGTTGATCGCTGTATCGATTGCGGCCGCTGTGCAGAAGTGTGCCCGATCGAATTGCCCGACGATTACCAACAGCGCCTCACCAAACGCAAGGCCGCCTACAAGGTTGCGCCACGCGCCATCCCCGACGCCTACGTGATCGATCGGGGTCCGTACTGTGACGATTGCGGCAAGTGCGCTGAGGTCTGCCCCAGCCAGGCGATCGATCTTAACGAACAACCACGCCTGCTCACGATTGAGGTCGGCGCGATCATTCTCGCGCTCGGCTTCCAAATTTACGATCCCAC
>JAUQXC010000601.1 GCA_030834825.1 Thermoflexales bacterium | reverse complement strand
CAATGCTGCTCGAGCGCGGTCTTTCTGCTGCCGCTGATTTAGAATACTTTCAGTGCCAGCGCCAGATCGAAGGTAAAGCCGCAGACCATGGCTCCCACCCAGAGGACACCAACCACCAACGCGATGACTCGCCAACGCGCGATGGTTAATGCGCCTGCAATCGCACCGATCGACGTGCCCGCACCGGAGATCATGAACGCCAACGCCGCACCCTGGCTCATGCCGTTGTCCAGCAGCGCACGAATCAACGGCAAGGAAGCCTCAGAATTGATATAGAGCGGTAACCCCAGCGTGGCGGCTAACGGGACACTGTAGACATTGCCACTGCCAAACACCGCTGCCACCCAACTGGCCGGGATCAAGCCATTCAAAAAGTAACCGACGAAGGCGAATCCCAGGAACATGACCAATAGGCGTTTCCCACTGATGAAGAGTTCCTTCGTAAACGCGGTGAGCGTCACCGCGGACTTTGCAGAAACTGTCGGGCTGGTCTGGGACGAATTGCCGGAGCAACCGCAGGCTGGTTCGAGTTGATCGATCGGAAGCGCCACTTCGCCGCAGCCACAATCGGCAGCAAGCGCCAGTACGGGAGTACGAAAGTCGTTCGCCAGTCCAATCTGGCTCAACTGAATGTGCGGCGCTTCCAGCGCGAAAGTTCGACTGGCGGGCGCAGGCAATTGGCGTTCAGTCGAGCACGCACCAGACGCAGCTTCCGGTTTGGCAAAGCGCGTCTGATTGGCGAGCCAACCACGGCGCTCAAACACTGACGCGATCCAACCTCCGGCCAGGCCCAGCACAATCGAGGCGGCGAAAAACGCCAGCGCAAACGGCCAACCAAACAACCCGGCGCTATAGACCAACCCTTCCGGCGAGGTCAATGGTGAAGCGACCATGAAGGCGACGATGGGCGCCCACGGCATCGTGCTGGCCATCATCCCCAAAACGACGGCAGTCGTGCCGCAAGAACAGAGTGGCGTGCCGACGGCGGCGCCAGTGGCAGCGATGACGCCCGCTCGCCGATGGCGAGTCAGAAACGCTGAGACCTGCGTGGTGTCCACAAACAACTTCAGCGCCGTGGCGATGATGACACTTAGCACCAGAAACGGCCAGTTGTGCTGCAGGGACAGCCAGACCTGCTGGATCGAATCGACGATGAGACTCAAGAGAGATTCCATGGGTTACCTTCCGATTAAAATGGATTTCACCCATAAAGACGCACGTCCGGCCAAAAGGACGCAAAATGGCAGGGGTCAATTGGCGGAAATTTCAGGCGAGGTATTCGCCCGAGGGGGACAACAGCAGCAGTGTTCGTAGTAATCGATGATCCCGCCGCGGCGATCGAATTCGAAGTGGCAGCACTGCAACAGCAGATCGCGCAGTTTGTCGCGGGCGCGCTGCACGCGCGACTTCGCTCCCGACAGCGACAAGGCCTGCTGCTCCGCCAGTTGCTTCTGGCTCAGACCCTGAATATCCGTCAGCAGCAACGCCTGCCGGTAAGGTTCCGGCAATTCGTCGATCATGTCTTTCAGCGAGAGCGCTAGTTCCGCTTCGGAATCGTCTTCGGGCAGATCGGGATCGGCGGGTACAGTGTCCGATAGTTCTACCAGTTCGCGCCGGCGTCGATAGTGATCGATGATGAGATTGCGCGCGATCTGATAAAACCAGCCGGCCGGTTTATCCCAATCCGGTTGGCAGCACAAATGCCGATGCACGCGCATGAACGTTTCCTGCAGCAGGTCTTCAGCGGCAGCATCATCCTCGACCCGGCTGCGGATGAAGGCTTTCAGCCGGTGACGGTATTGATCCCAGGCTTGTTCTACAGGGTCTTTCATGCGCAACTGCTCAACTGCTTTAATGATCAGCAAGTATTATACCTGCCTTGCAGCGAGAAGTTCTTTAGGCCGCCACTTCTACCCAACCGGCTAACCTCGCTAACAACTAATGGGCAGGGCTCGCGCGGTTCACCCTTCGCGTCATCAGCGTCCCGGTGAGATAGGTTGAAGCAAATATCAGGGCAAAGGGGAGCCAAGTTCCTAACGGGCTCGTGAACATTTCCAGATTTCTGAGGATCAACAACCCCACCACAAAGAAATCGAGGAGCATCACCAGGCCGAGAAAGATCGCGGCAGTTTGCAATGGTGTCGTATAGTTGAACCGCTTGAAATAGTTGACCGCTACCAGCGTAAAGTAGAGGGGCGCGCCGAGAGCATGCGCGATCAGGGCATTTTGCTGGGTGGTTACTGCAAAGCCAATTCCGATGGTAGCAAAGCAGAGTGCCCAGCCAACAAAGGCGTGAGATAGAATGATCGTAAGTTTTTTGAGAGTCATGGCTTTCTCCTGTGATCTTTTCGAGCGTTTACGAAAGAGAGGCGTCCAGCTTGTGCAGCAACGTGCCGAGCTGTTTAGTCTCGGCCATGGTCAATCCGTCACAACAGTTTGAAAATGGCGCACTGATGGTTCGTGCCGTTTTCTGAAGCGCGCGTCCACGGTCTGTTAGACAGACCAACAGGCTACGTCGGTCGCCTGGATTAGGCTGGCGTGTGACGAGCTCTTTTTTTTCCAAGGTATCCACAATCCCGGTCATGGTGGGGCGGGTGCACCAGTTCGCCGCGGCCAAATCTTTGAAGGGAAGGCCATCTTTGTCCCAGAGCATGGATAAAACGGCGAATTGAGAGGGGGTCAAGCCGGCGATCCGAGTGGTTTGGCGTTTCATCTGATCCAGTTTTTTCCCAATCTGCTCGATCAATTGAAAGACGCCGGGGAGGCTATCCGACTGAAATTGTTCCGAAGGCTTTCGTTTGGGCGTCATAGTTCGTCCTGTAATTGTTAGGATACTAATTATTATAGGACTAATTTTACGCACAACGCCCGGGATGTCAAGAACCTTGTAGGTACAGCGCAGCCAGTAAATTCGTTGGATCACCACTTCTGCTCAACCCATCATCCGTGCTGAACCGCCGTGATCCATGTCGCAAGGCTGGCAGATTGAGCAGGAGCAGACTTGAATCTAAAGAGCGTGATCCTTTTCTTGCTTCTCACGTGGCTTGCCGCAGCAAGCTGTCCACATCGCGCTCATCTCCTCTGGACGACAACTACAGTGGGCCATCATCTGCTCCATCATCTCTTGGCAGGACTTGGCCCAGGCCGTTTGTGTCTCATCGTTCGATTTCGTTTGCTGGTTATTCGTTTGTGACTTTTCGTCGGACATTTCTCTTACCTCTTCCCACATTGAGTGGGCGCAGCGACCGGTTGCGCTGACGCGCCGTTCAGTTTTTCAGCGATGACTCTTTCGGCCACTGTGCGCGCATAAGCTTTAATCTCGGCTTCTGCTACTTCATCAACGCTGAAGGCCGGACGGTCTAACTCAAACAATTGATCCGTAAACGCAACGTTAGGCTTGCTGTCCGGGAAGGCCCCCTTGAGCAGGCGCGTGCCACAAGCCAGGGCACAGCCATCCAGCAACAGGATGTGATCGGCGCGCTCGATCAGTTCGCGCATCCCGCCGCTGGTCTCTAACAATCCACCGTGGCACACGCGTACCGTTCGGTCCGGCGCCAGTTCGTGCGCGATCAGGTTGGCAGCGCGTCGCGCCACTTCGCCGCGCAGGCACATCCCTTCACAACTCAGCACGGCGATTTTAGGCGGTGTCGTCCAATGCTTTTGGGCGTAGGCGTCACCCAGCTCACAGCGTTGGTCGGTCAAACGAACTTGAATGGTCGTGGTCATCATATTCTCCAGGTTGATGAAATAAGAGTGTCCAGCACTATATAGACGCTGGACGTGGCCAAAGAGATACACCTGGAGTGTAACTTCGTCAGGGAAGGGGTTCAGTCAGTAGCGGGGATTTGGGTTCGCATACCAGCACGTCGCGCTCGTCATGCGAGAAGGCGCAGCCGGTCTCCAATTGAGCGCGCAGTCTGACGCGGGCGCGATGCAGACGAATTTTGACGGTGGCGAGTGACACCCCCAGAATCTCGGCAATCTGAGGACCGGTCAGGCCATCCAGATCGTGCAGCAAGATCACCGCCCGGTAGCTATCGGACAGCCCATCGAGATCACGCTGCACACAAGCGCTCATATCGCTCCGCTCGATGATCTGTTCGAGCGAGGGGGCATCGTCCTCGGCCTGATCGAGGTCATACGCGTCATCGTCGGCCCCGATCGTCCTGTCACGCGCCCGGCGGCGAATTTGATCGAGGCAGACATGCGTGGCGATGCGGTACAACCAGGCGGTTAACGCCTGCCTATCTCGCAACGACTCAAGCTGGCGCGCGGCGCGCACGAAAGTTTCTTGGGCGGCATCATCGGCTTCAGCGGGATCGTGTAATAGACTCAACGTGTAATGATAGAGTCGCTGGTGATATTCCGCGAACAACACCTGATGATCCAAGTTTGTCACGGCATCAAGCTGAGACATGATCTTTCCTCAAAATAGATAGGCTGAGGGCTCTGAGCGTGATTGGCATCCGTTATTCCCACGACGGCTTCCAGGCTTGCGGCAACAAATTCAGACGCACCGTGCCCAGGCTTAACACCTTGAGCTTCTGGCGCGCCATAGCCAACGCCACTTCACCCGCCGGGCAACCCGGACAATTCATCACCAGATCGACTTCGATCGCTTCATCGTTTGTCCGAACCGCGTCCACCATTCCCAGCGCGATCAACGACATTCCAAACGATGGATGAATCACTTCATCCAGTGCCGCGCGGACATCAGCTTCGGTGACCATCGGGCGGGATACCTAATACTTCGAGGCGCTTGCGAATAGCCGGCACGGAAATCTTACCGCCGCTGCTCAACACTTCATCATTCAACAAGACGAGCGGGAGTTGGGCACCGTCCGGCAGTGCGGGACAATCGGCGTCAAACAGATCGAAGTATCGTACACTCACCCGATCGCCAAACCGCGCGATGAGCTGATCGGCGGCGAGCTTCGCCACATCGCGCCAGGTGTCTTTGACACCCTCGGCACAGGCGACCAGTGCTCCGATGATGTGTACCACGGCCAGCGTCATGATCCGCAGCACCCGCTAGAGCCGCAGCCGCACGGCGGGCTGTAGGATGGCAAACTACCGCCATCGCTGCCGTGAAGCACCAGACCGGCCGTGACAACCTGACGCACGCTATGGCTGTGGCACGTCGGACATTCCGGTTGCAGTCCTGCTTGCTTCTCTTTGATTGAAGCGCGGACTTCAAATTTTGTCTCACACTGTTCGCAGTGAAAATCATAAAGCGGCATGGGTACTCCTAGTATTCAAATCCGGCGTTAGCAACAGCCGGGACGTTTGGCCAGCGCGGCAAAATCGACCCCGAGCAATTCGCTGATCTCCCGATTCATCTCGCGCAGAAACCCGACCGCCGCTTGCTGAGCGTGCATGTAGTCGGCAATCGTGCGATCGGCCTGCACCGCGCTTTGCAGCGCCCGCAATTGATCGATGTCACTCTGTGCTACGGTCTGCTGCGCCTGCTTCTGGCGCAATTCGGCCTGTGCTTGCGAGAGACGCTGCAGCAAAGCACGCGCCCTGACATCGGCGTTGAAGCGGCCCTGGGCGGCATGGTAGGCGGTGAATGGTTCGGAGGCTAGCAGCTGTATGGCTAGATCTTCAGTGGCGGTGAGTAGCGTGGCAGGGAGTGTCGACATAGTTGAATTCATCATGCGCCTCTCAACAGCAGCCTGAACTGCAGGCTGCGGCATAGCTCAGGCCAATCGCCTGCGATAGAACATCAGCAGCCGTCTGGCAGATCGTCATCAGATCCGCCTGTGCCTGGGCATAGGCCACCACCGCAGGTGTGCTACTGAACACATTCTGTAGGCGCTGCAATTCAGCCCGATCTGCATCGCTGACGGCATTGAGCAACAACATAGCCTGCAGCGATTCCCGCTTGGCCTGGAATGCGTCGATGGCCTGTTGGGCTGCCGGGTCATGATTCAAACGGTCGGTCGCTTCTTCGTAAGCCTTGAATTGCGGCGTTTCCGCCAGGGCAGCCGCAAAATCGCGCGCCGATTGCCGTACCACTTCCGGCGGGGCCAACTCTAATTCGTTCAAGTTAAAGTCGCTCATGATTATTCCCCTCAATCATGTATTGCCGGTATAGAGAAAGAGCACACGACGCTTCATAA
>JAUQXC010000600.1 GCA_030834825.1 Thermoflexales bacterium | reverse complement strand
AAATCGGCCTGCCACGGCCAGTGCCAGGAAAATTCGTTAAAGGTTTCCCAGACGTCGATGACGGGATTGAGCTGCCAGATCGGCTTGACGAGATCGTAGTATTGTTGCGCCGCTTCCTGCACCGTGGTGTAGCTCGTCCCTATGGCCCGCTGGTATTCGGGCGGTTCCCAGGCCTGCATATCCACAAAGTCATGGTTATTCAGCCCCACACCGTTGACGCGTCCCACCGTCAACGTCTGGTCACTGTAACTTTTGGCTTTGAAGGCCGCCTCGAAATCGTCGACGCACTTGATCACCGGGACGGGATGTCCCGACAGCGCGCACCACCATAAGCATTCATCCAGGCCTGCCCGCGAGCCAAACACCACATGGAAGCCGATCTTGCTGCCACCCGCAGGCGCAATCCAGGTGGGACGCGATCGGGCGGCAGCTTGAGGCGTCTCGATCGGGCTGACCGGCGGACCCGGCAGCTCACGTTGCGTAATGACTTCTGCCGTGGGCGGCAGCGAATCGGACGTCGCCGACGGCGGCGTCAGCGTTGGTAGTTGTGTTGAGGTGGGCGTTGGCCCTCCCTGGCCGATCCGCTCGAGCCACATGCGGCAGCCGGCCGGCAGGAGCAAGGCCGAGAGGCCCGCGCCCCACTTCAGGAATTGTCGTCGTGTAATCATCCGTACTTGTGATACCCTCCCCGCATAACATCGTCCGATGGTATCACAGATTGGCTGACCCCCGGTCCGGTTGATCATTGACCAGGGACCGGGTCTTTGCGTACCTGGCCACTCGAAGTTAACCTTGCCTTGCCACCCAGTTAAGCATACAATTACGCTGTCGAGCGATTACTGTGGTCGTTTAAGAAGGAGTCCGTCATGAGTGTTAGTGTTCAAGAAATCGAGCAAGCTGTTTCTCGTCTGCCCGCAAAAGAACTAGCCTTGTTCAGGCGCTGGTTCCAGGAATTTGATGCGCAGCTGTGGGATGAACAATTTGAACAGGATGTGAAGGCCGGCAAGCTGGATAAACTCGCTGAACGTGCCATTACGGAATATCAGGCCGGCAAGTTCAAGGAACTATGAAACACTTTACCAGTCCGGCGTTTTGGGAATGCTATGCACAACTTCCCAAATCGATATCGCCCTCTGTTTTTGAGGCGGTTATACCCCTGGCAAGCCCTGCAATCCTGCGGCCTGCACTTCGCGCCTGATCAGGGCGAGTAATTCACGCTCGAGCTCCGATGCTAACTTTGGACGCTGATAGGCATCCAGCAATTCCTGCACCCGCTGCTTCGCCCGTCCGAATGCATCGAGCGATCCGCCTGCCTGCCACGCGCGCAGCGAACCGCGATCGATCACCTTCGACGGCAAGTATTGCTCCTGCGAGAACAGCCGCCGCGTGTCCTTCAATTTCAGGAACTCACCCTTCAAGCCTGTCTGCGCAAACATCGCGGTCGCCAATGTATCAGTAGGTGTCCCGACGCCGCGCAACAAGCGCTGCGCCATGGCAATTCCTTCGGCGTCGATAACCAACTTCTCAGCGCTCTGACACACCAGAAAATCGAGCATGCCCGCGCCGCTGATCATGTTCACACCGGCCAGCGCTCCCACCAACGCCGTCATGCCGCTTTCCAGTCCCGCCTGCGCATCGACCAGTTTGCCATCGCTGGCCGACAGGTAGCAGTGTGTTGGCAAGTTCAGTGATTTACCCACCTGGGCATACGCCGCGTCGATCATGGCTGTTTCGATGGCGCCCATCGGCGTCGCGCCCGAGCGCATATCGAAGATCGCCGGCGCCCCACCCCACACGATCGGCGATCCGCGCCCCGCCAGTTGATGGATCGTCATGCCGCTGATGCATTCCGCCGCGTGTTGCGTGATCGCGCCGATCAACGTGACGGGCGCCGTCGCACCCGCCAGCGGCATCGAGACGATCTCAGCCGGGACCGCGGCCCGTGCCAGATCGATCAAGTTCTGCGAGGCGAACGCCGACCAGTTCAACGGGGGCGAAGGACAAACGTCGAACACGGCACGTGGTTTCGCTTTCAGTGCCGCACGTCCGCCGCAATCCACCGCCAGCAGATCGATCATCAGCTGTGTGGTTTGTACGCTGAATGAGCCGGTCACGATCGGTTTGTCGGAATACCATAGCACCAGGAACAACCGATAGAGATCCCCGATCGATTTGGGTACATCGTTACAGACCACCGCCGTCGACTGCGCCGCGTACTGCGCGAGCATCTCGGCGGTCTTGATCAGGCGTACCAGATCAGGCGCCAAGGCCGGACGATGTTCCAACGTTTCGGGATCGAGCACTTGCACGCCGGATGAACCGGGATCAAAGTGCACATCGTCGCCGCCGTAATGCACCACGGGATTGCCCGCCCGATCGTGCAGCCAGAATTCAGACGGTACGCTGCTCAGCTGCTGGCGGGCCACCACTTCAGGGAGGTGGGCGATCTCGCCCTCAACCGTCGCCCCGGCCTCTGCCAGCAGCTCGCGCGCTGCCGGCGACTGCACCTTCACCCCGGGATTCCATAGCAGCTCAAACGCCTCACCCAGAACGCGATCGACCAATTCGGGTTCAAGCAATTCCAGTTTGGGCCGCATACACTCCTTCCAAAAACCACGGAGGGCACGGAGAACACAGAGGAATCCTTTTAAAACCTCCGTGCTCTCCGTGTCTCTGTGGTTATTTCTTTTCTACTGTTGCAATAATACGCGAGAGCTCTGCTACTAACTTCGCATCAAGTGGAGCGGGTTGATGATTCTGCAAAATATCCTGCGCTTTGGCTCGCGCCCAATCACGCGCCCCGTCACGCTTCTCCTCCCATTGGCCGTAGGGACGCCGATCCATCAGGCGGGGTTGCCATAGTTCGCGCATGTGCGCCCGCGTATGCTTTTGCTTCAGAAAGTTGCCGCCTGGCCCTACTGCCCGGATCACATCCAGCGCCAGCGTGTCGTCGTTGACGGTGATGCCGGCCATCATCTTGTGGACGATGCTGTAGATCTCACAGTCCATCACCATCGCTTCGTAACTGAGAATGCGGCTGCCGTTGAGTAGGCCGCAGCCCAGCAGCATGTCCGAGCCGGTGAGCGACGCCATGAACGACGAGAAAGCGTTATCGACCGCCGCCTGCCAATCGGGTTCTTTGGCGCCCGTCGCAAACGCGCCCATCGACAACGGCACGCGATAGAAATCGGACAAGACATTCGTCGCCGCCCCGAAGAGAAAATCCTCCGGCCCACCGCCGGTGTAACCGCCGGTGCGCAGATCCATAGCCGTTTGCGCGGCTGCGTAGTAAACGGGTGCGCCTGGATGCGCAAGTTGCATCAACGCTAACACGCTGATCACTTCGGCATTGCCCACCACGAGGCTGCCCGCCATCGTGACCGGTCCGCTGAAGGCACACGACGTCATCGTCATGTAGCCAACCGGCAAGCCCGCTTCTGCAGCGATAAGGCCCGCGTCCAGACTGCCGCCATCCTGACCCAACGGACTGGTGGTGCACTGCATGATCGAGAGGATGGGTCGCTTCCGCAGTTCGTCTTTGCCGCCGACGATGGCCGCGGCCATCTCGATCGCGGCGCGCATCTCTGGCTCAGTCACGATGCTTTCCGTTTGCAGATGCTTGGTCGTGTTGCGCCAGGCCGCCTCCAATTCGTGCAACGATCGGCTTTCCGGCGGTTGATCCTGTGCGGCCACCATCGACCACCAGAAGCCCACTTCCTCCAGTGCATCGGCCACGCGCGCACAATCCTCTGAATCCTTCTTCGTCGTGCGGCGGCGCTCGCCCGTGAACGCATCGCGCACTTCGATACAGCAGCCATCGGTTCCTAAAAACACATGCTGCCCATCCAGCGGTAAATCCTGAGACGGATCGCGCGCCGCCAGGGTGTAAATGGGCGGGGCCGTCTGGAGGGCAGCTTCAATCACTTGTCCCGGAATCTTCGCGATCAGGGTTTCACGATCGACCGTCGCACCGTGCGCTTCCAGGATGTTCAACGCCTTCTGCGAGGGGAAGCGTACCCCGATCGATTCGATCACATCCAGCGTGGCGGTGTGAATTTTCAGCACGTCCTCGTGGCTGAGGATGTTAAGGCTGAGGCGAAGCTGATCGATAGCGTTAATCTTGCCTGACATGAGGTCTCTCCTTACGCTCCCACCAGTTTTTTCGCCAGCGCCACCGCGCCCATCGCGTCTTCGCTGAAGCCATCCGCGCCGATCTCTTCCGCCCAGCTCTTCGTCACCGGCGCACCGCCGACCATGACTTTGACTTGAGGACGCAGGCCCAGGTCAGCGAGCGCTTCGATCACGGTCTTCTGGCCCACCATCGTCGTGGTCAACAGTGCCGAAACGCCCACGATGTCGGCGTTGATTTCGCGCGCTTTCTGAGCGAACTTCTCAAAAGGCACATCGA
>JAUQXC010000599.1 GCA_030834825.1 Thermoflexales bacterium | reverse complement strand
GTGTGAAGTAGCGCTTCAGCATTTCGGCGCCATTCAGCCATGTCGGGAACAACCACACCTCGGTTTGCGGCTCACGTTCCAGATAAGCCTGAATGGCGGTAAAGACTTGTGGACCGCCGTATTGCAGGCCGCTCAGGCCGTAGTTGTCATACCACGTTGGGCCGTTGCGCAACGCATCATCGAGCATGAAGAGATTGGCGAGAATGAGCACGGCGCAGGCGAGGGTGGCGATGGCGTGATAGGCATCTGGCGAAAGTCGCTGCAACCGGCGATGAAGTCGCTGGGCTACCGGACTACGCACGATGAATCGGGCTGGCCGGATTGATCCGGCGCGGTGATCTATCCCGGAGATTTTATCTCCGGCAGACCCGGCAGCGTGCTCGGCCACAGTGGTCGGCTGGTGCCTCTGACGTGCCACGAAATGCCGCCACTCCGATCGTCGTCAGCAGCGCAGCCGGCATGACCAAGATCAGATTGCGCAGCACATTCGCTTGGACCAACACCCCACCGATCGGCGCGATGAACAGCACGAGCAGCACGACGCGATAGGCGGGTGTGAGCATTGCATCCTGCCAAGCGCGCCGCCCGCCATCCGGGTATGCTTGAACCGCGCGCGTGAGTTTCGCGCTCAACGGCAAGTCCTGCGTCCAATACGAACCGAGCAATTGCAGATGGGCGTTCACCTCATTGCCGTGGGTGAGTTGAAAGTGCACATCAGGGTAGGCCGCATAGCGCGGCGGTCGCCCGTGCGGTGAGCACGATGCGACGCTGTTGCGATGATAGCGCCAATCGACGACCAGCGTTTCATGTGCCCGCTGCTTCTGCTACGGGTCCACTCGATAGACGGTCAATAATGATTCGGTCGCGCCAGGCATGGGCGAGGGCAGTTCTTCCACCTGACCGTTAGGATAAGTCTGCTGGACAAAAGCGAGTTCACTGCGGCGGAAGGGCATGAAGATGAAGACCGGATGTTTATCGTCGGGCAAAGTCTTGGGATCGAAGGGCGCCTGCAGTGGATCAGGAATGTCCTGCCCGGCGATATCAGGCACCAGATACTTGATCGAGCCGAAGTCGATGTACATCTGCGGCGCGCCAAAGAAGACCAGGCGATACGAGTCATCGAGTTCCTTTTGTGCATAGCGTGCCAGTGCATCCGCGGTGACGGCGGTATAGTTGCCATAGACCCGCATGGGCGTGTATTCTACAAAATACCAGTTGACGCTATGCCAGCACAGCGCGGCGATGACGGCTGCACCCAAGGTCGGCAGCAGATAACGCCGCTTGTTCGAGGGTGCGGGAGTTGCCGCCGACGCCGAGACATTCGGCCCACCCGTGCCGTGGCTTCGCAAAACCCGTTCGGCGATCTGCTTGATCTTCCACACGGCCAGCGCCACGAAGAAGACGGCCGGAGCCGCCGAGGTAATGAGCCGTTGGCTCGACGGTGGATTTTCCGTCAGCACGCCGCCCAGCATAATCGCTCCCCACCACCAGATCAACATCGGGAACAAGCGCCGATCGAAAGGCCGCAAGGTCGCGTAACCCAGCCCCAACATGAAGAGGATGGCCCACAGGCCGTCGAAGAGTGGGCGCGGCGATCCGTACCAATAAGTGGGATCAGGATAGGCATTGTAAGCCAGCGCCGATCGTTTCAGCTGATAACCGATGAGGATCTCCAGGGGGTCCTGCTGCCACAGATTTTCAGCCAGTTCCAGCCAGCCGCTCTGGAAAATTCCCACCATGTTGAGGCGACCGTTGTATTCGTCGGGGTGAAGCACGGCGAATTGCAGCATCGGTCCGCCGGAGAGGATGAAAGCGACCACGACGGCGATCAGGCCGCGCCAATGTGTGCGCACAAACGCCAGCCGCTCGCGCACGATAAAATAAACCAGTGTCACGCCGACCATGATCGTGACGAAGCGCGCCCCGGCGTAAAAGTATTGAGCCACACCCGCCACCATGCCGGCCATGACCCAGTTCAACATTCCCCCTTCGTCATACGCGCGATACAAAAAGAAAAAGGCGGCCACCATGAAGAGCGCGTCGGCCACCTGGTTGGAGCCGAGCCGCGAGTAGTGAATATGGTAGTGATAGGCGGCCAGCAGCGCGCCGACCATCAAGGCCATGGCCAGCCCTTTGAGTCGACGCGTCAAAGCAAACATGATCAAAACGGTGGCGACGCCGATGAGGGCCCATGGCAGACGCAGTGCGAACGCCGTGGGACCCAGCGGCCCGATCGTCAGCGTGTTGAAGAAGAAGCTCATCGTCGGCACGCTCATCCAACTGGTGATGAATGGATTGCGCAGCTCGCCGTGCAAAATCTTCCACGCTTCCACACCCTGCGATCCTTCATCGCCGCCCAGTGTGGGTGGAATCATATCCAGATTGATCACACGCAGCGCCAGCGCCGCCAGCCCGATCGCGCTCACGGCGCTGACGAGCGGCCAATTTTTTACCCACCATGTTTTCCAGTCGCGGCGTGGTCGTTGCGGCGGAATGATGATCGACACCGCAAACAGGATGATTGAGGCGAGCCACATGATCAGCGTCAGGGTGTAATCAGGCAGCGGCGGCTCGAGGCGGAGATCGCCGAGCACGCTGAGCCACAACCCGATCGCGGCGATCACGCCGGCGGTGCGCCACGGGTGCCGCTTCACACCCGATCGAATCTCGGTGACGATGACGATCTTCGCTGGCGCATTCGTCTGGTGAGGGGCTGTCGGGCACTCGGTGATGTCGTGCGCGCGGCCCAGCCCGTGATCGGCCAGAAAGGCCACCAGCGAAAAAACGATCATCGCCGCCAGCGCATAGGGAATGCCGGGATCGCGATCTTCCAAACGCGGCGCGCTGAAGATCGATTGCGCGTGCACGGCCAGCAGGATCGCCGCAATCAACAAGATGCCAATGGCGACGCGGGGTAAAAGGTTGGACTCGGATAATTGCCGTGATGCTGCAATTGACGCTGCTGTGGTGGGGTTAGCCGCCGGAGCGGATGCCGCTTTAGGCAGGTCGGGGCGAGCGATGCTCCGATCGGGTTGAGGGGTAGGGGGCGCTGGCTGCGGCAAAGCTCGATCGGCTGGCGGCTGAACCGCGCGTGATTGTAAGCGCCGCCGCAGCAAGCGGCCGAACACCAGCGCATTCAAAGCTAAACCTAGCGAAATCAGACCAACATACCACCGCTTATGCATGAGGATCTCCACGGAAAAATGTGCGCGGCTATTTTAGCACAGGCTTCACGCTTGCGAAGCGGGAATTTCAGATGAATTGGTTTCGGATGGTGGCGCAACGTCTGCCTGGGCTGGCGGCTTGGCCCTGGGTGAACGGATCCACCATACTAGGCACAACGCAACACCCACCAGTGTAAGCAGCAATCCCACCCAGACATCCCAGGGGCGATAACGGAACTCGTAGCGATGCGATCCCGCGGGTGCAGCGACGCTGAGCCAGCGTTCGTTATCCAGCGTCACGGGTGTTCCATCTCGATAGGCTTGCCAGCCCGTCCAGCTGTTTTCCGTGACAAGCAGCTTCCCTGCGACTTCGGTGGTGCACTCCACATCAATATTGCCGCCTAATGCCGTGGCCGCGCAGGGGACCTGCTGTTGTCCGGTATCCACGTAGGCATACTCGTTGTGAGGGTGTTTGACCAACAGCAGTTCACCTACTTGACCGAGATAGTTCACGCTGGTGGTCACTACTTCTTGAGGATTACGGGTGGCTTGGATAAATGGCTGCGGCAAGTCACGCTCCCGCCAGTCCCAGGGCCGAATGCTCTTGGCCAGCTTCATGTCCGCGTCCAGCGCTGCCGGCGTCCAAAATTGCTCGCCATAGATCAGCTCGATCCATTGGGTGGTCGGCTGCGCGACCAGCTGTAACGTTTGATAAACATGCGGATGAGTCTGGTTTAGCTTCAGCCAGGGCCGGCTGAAATCATAGGCCGCCACCAGGGACCAGAGTAGGGGCAGCGCCAGGACTACATAGCTCATGCTCACTGAGCGTGTGGCCTT
>JAUQXC010000598.1 GCA_030834825.1 Thermoflexales bacterium | reverse complement strand
GACCGCGGCCTGCACGCCGTTCATCTCGCCGGCCAGCTGGACGTCCATCAAGATCACATCCGGCGGCTGGTCCAAGGCCAACCCAATCGCCTCCTCGCCCCGATCGGTTTCAGCGATCACGCTGACCTTGCCGGTGTCTTCCAGGCCGGACTTCATCGCCGCGCGCAGCGAGACGTTATCTTCGACAAGTAGTAAACGCATAGTAGAGGTCATTGACGATTGACACCTGACATAGCACATTCTACATAGTGACCATTATCAAGTGAACCTTAAGCAGTGTCAAGCACTCAAGTGCGGCGAGGCGGCGGGCAAGCGTGCCGGAAACGTAGCCCGAGCGTCATGCGGAGTCTGGGTTGTGCGGTTAAGCTGAGCCCGTCAAGCACTCAAGTGCACGAGGTTCGACACGCAGGGCCTTCGTTGGGGGAGGCTTTTCCGCTAAGATGAAAGCAGATTAAAGAGTAAGTGTCTCCAGGGAGGTGCAGTGATGAACTTGTGGATTCTGCTCCTGTTCGCCATTCTGATCTTCGCACCGAAGAATTCATCCAACCAATCGGACCGCGTCGACTTCCGCGCATTGGCGCTGCTGCTGTGTGTCATCGCGCTTATCGCGCAAGTCTAACCTAAAGCCTCGCTTAGGCTGCGGGCCTTAGCTCCGGTGACTTCTGCCACCAGCGGGGTGGATGAGCACGAACATTTCCTGGGACCAGGCTCGTTTCTGTCACCAGCGGGTAGCAGCACCTGAGCCGCATCGGCAAATCAAATTTCCGCGGGAGAACAAAACATGCCATTCACCGCTGTCCTTGCCGTGTTTGCCTTGATGGCATTGGCAACTATTTTTGGATTAACGTACAAAAGCAAAGGTTTAAAAAGCGCTTTCATCACAACCGGGATTGCATTTATCATCTCGGCAGTATGGTATGTCGCAACAATTCAGGTACTTGTTAGTGCCATGGATTAACGCACTTGATTTCAAATTCAATCTCATGTAGCGGCGGATGCCGACGATCATGTTGCAATCTACCAAACTGGCTCTCTCTCTCTTTCTTACGGCGCTGATCCTGGGGCTGGTGGGCGACCTCTTGCTGCGTCCGACACCCTGGGGCATTAACGTGGTGCTCTGGGTGCTGGCGTTGAGCTTTAGCCTGGCCGTTGTGGCGCAGTGGCACAACCTCAAATTGACCGGCGGAGGCCGCTGGCTGATCGCGCCGGCGTTGATCTTCGCGGCGATGTTCGCCCTGCGCGATTCGATCATGCTCAGCTCCGCCAACCTGCTGGCGGTTTCGATCTGTCTCGCATTGATCGCCTTGCGGGCGTTGCGCGGCCGCCTTCGTGTGGCGACGTTGACAGAGTATGTCAAAGGCGCCGGGCTGGCCGGCACTTTCGCACTGTTCGGTGCGCTGGTCTTGATCTTCGACGACATCAAATGGGGACAGATCAAGGTTGGCGGGCAATCGAAACACGTCACAGCCGTGGGCACGGGGCTGCTCATCGCCGTACCGGTGCTGCTGGTCTTCGGCGCGCTGCTCACCTCAGCCGACGCGGTCTTCCAAAGGTTGATCGACGATCTCTTCAACTGGGACGTGTCCGAGATCGCCGCGCATGTGTTCTGGATGGGTTTCTGGGCGTGGGTCGTGGCCGGGTTCTTGCGCATGACGTTTCTGTATAAAGAACAGGAAGCCCGACCCTCGGCTCACCGTGGTGTGCTGGGGGCCGTAGAAATCAGCATCGTGCTAGGGTCGTTGATCGCGTTGTTCTTCGGCTTTGTCGTGGTCCAGGCGCGTTATCTCTTCGGAGGATCGGAGCTGCTGCGCTCGTTGATCACATTATCGTACGCCGAGTACGCGCGGCGCGGCTTCTTCGAGCTGGTCACCGTCGCGGCGTTGGTACTGCCTTTTTTGCTGGCCCTGCACTGGCTGATGAAAAAGGATGATCCGCGCAGTGCGCATCTTTTCCGGTTGTTGGCAGGCGGCGTGATCGCGCTGTTGTTCATCATCATGTTCTCGGCGCTCTATCGCATGCGGTTGTATCAGATCGAATTCGGCCTGACAGAACTGCGCCTCTACACCACGGCCTGCATGGGCTGGCTGGCGATCGTGTTGGTGTGGTTCATGATCACGCTGGGAGGTGGTACGGCCGATCGGTTTGCATTCGGCGCGCTGGCCTCGGCTTTCGCCGTGCTGCTGATCCTGAATGTGCTCAACCCCGACGATTTCATCGTGCGCGTTAATGCCGGCCGCGTGGAAGCCGCCAATCCCTTCGACGTGAGTTACGTGGCGGGTCTCAGCGCCGATGCCGTGCCTGCGCTGATCGCTGCGCTGCCGACGATGACGCAACACGATCAGTGTGTGACGGCCGCCCGCATTCTCGATCGCTGGACACCACCCCAACGGTTTGATGCACTGACGTGGAATCTCGATCGATCGCTGGCGTGGCAGGCCGTGAGCACAAATTGGGTCTACCTGCAGAGTGTGGCGTGCCCGCACCGCGATAGCCGGATGGATTAAGGAAAAGTGCAGGCCGGCAGCGCTCGCCCTGGAGGAAACATGAAACGCCTCTTCAAATCAGAGTACCTTGCCATCATCATCGGTGTAGGCCTTCTCGTCCTGGTGGTTGGGGCGGTGCTGGGTCCAGCCACCGGCAACATCTTCAGCAACATTTACGCCAATGTGCCGGGATCCTACCCCCAGCCAGCGGCCGGGAGCAAAGCTTCAACCGAAGCGTCAGCGACACCGGCCAGCGTGGTGAATAGTTCCGGCGTGCTGGCCTCGCCGTATCGCGCCAATCGACTCATCATCAAGAACGGCGAGATGAACCTGCGCGTCGCCGACACTGATCAAGCCGTGGATCGGATCGTCGCCATTGCCGTCAATAGCGGCGGCTATGTGATCGGCAATCGATCGTGGCTGCAAGACAACTTCAAGTACGCCGCGTTGACGATCGGCGTGCCTTCTGATCAATTTGAAGTGGTGCAGCGCCAGGTGCGCGCTGTCAGCGTGCAGGCGCTCAGTGATACTTCATCCGGACAGGATGTCAGCGATGAGTACGTCGATCTGCAAGCGCGCCAGACCAACTTGGAAGCGACCGCCGCGCGCATTCGCGAATTTCTGGATCAGGCAAAAGATACCGAGCAAGCGCTGCTCGTGAATGCCAAGTTGACCGAAGTCGAAGCCGAGCTCGAACAGATCAAGGGCCGTATGGCCTATCTCAAAGACCGATCGGCCTACTCGACGATGACGATCAACCTGGAACCGCAGTGGCCTACGCCTACCCCAACGCCGACGGCGACACCCGCCGCCTGGCTGCCTGAGAAGACTTTCAACGCGGCCACGGGCGCGTTGAGTAACGTGCTGCAGGGTCTGGGCGATGCAGTGATCTGGTTGGTCGCCTTTGCCGCGCCGCTGGCGATCCCGGTGGCGCTGGTGGCATTTGGTGTGAGCTGGTTATGGCGTAAACGTGAGAAGCGCGTGGTCCATCATACCTGATCGGCTTGTACGGAGGAACGCCCTACCGTGCTGGAATCCTTTTGGTGGTTGATGAATCTATCTGGGATAGAGTCCGTTATCCCCATCCCGCTGATGATATCCATCATCGTTGGCTGGATTGTGTATGGCCTCCAAAAATCCAGTCTGCGCGACGACGAAGCACGGCAACGGGCAACAACGTTAGCCTTGGTATTCTTTGTCGTGCTCACATTCATCAGCTGCTGGTTGTTTTACGCCGCGAACCCCGGATCTATTTTTCTGTAGCACACAAAAACCCAACAGCGAACCGGTGACGAAGTAGAGATGTTCTGAAAAATGTTGTGGCTTAAAAGTCATAGGTGCCTGAAGAGCCGCCCGCGTACCGGGAAAAGCGCCCGGTATCTTCGAAGACGCGGGCAGGGAGCACGTCGCTCAGCTATTATTTCAAGAGCCTACCACACGTTGGAGTGCAGTAGGCTCTTGATCGAAGCAGATGATTCGCGGGCGCGGATTAGTCAATCGGTTGCAATTTTTACGCAGTACATTTTACGCACTACGCTTCATGCTTTTCGCTTCTCCGCACAAAGAACTTGGCGATCTCGGCCACCGTCGCCGGAATGAAAGCCAGCGGTAGGACGATCAGCCACTGCTCCAGGGCCAGGGGCACGGTGTTGAAGGGTTCGTTCAGGAACGGCACAAAGACTACGGCGAGGATCAACGCGAGCGACAACAAGACGGCGCGCTGCATCCATTTGTTGGTGAAGAAGCCCAGCCGATAAAGCGGATACCGTTCCGATCGCGAGGTGTACGCAATCGGCAGTTCGGACAGCGCCAGCGTCACGAAGGCCATCGTTTCCGCCAGAGGGAGCGAAGTCCGCAGACCGATCTGATAGGCGGTCAACACGACCGCCGTCAAGGCGACCGTCATCACCGCGATCCGCAGAATCATCAACCGATTGATGATCGGCTCGCGCTTGGGGCGCGGCTGCTGCTGCATGATGTCCGGATCGCCCTTTTCGGTCGCCAGCGCCAGGGCGGGCGCGCCATCGGTCAACAGGTTGAGCCACAGCAGTTGAATGGCCGTCAACGGCGGCGCCCAGCCCGCCAGCGCGGAAATGAAGATGATGGCGATCTCCGCGACATTGCACGACAGCAGGTAGAACACAAACTTGCGGATATTGCTGTAGATGATACGTCCCTGCTCCACCGCGCTCACGATGGAGACGTAGTTATCGTCGGTCAGCACCATGTCCGCCGTCTCTTTGCTCACGTCGGTGCCGGTGATGCCCATCGCCACGCCGATGTCCGCCCGCTTCAAAGCGGGCGCATCGTTCACACCATCACCCGTCATCGCCACGACCTCATCGCGCGCCTTGAACGCTTCCACGATGCGCACCTTGTGCGCCGGACTGACCCGCGCAAACACATCAGTGTGTTCCACGGCCTTGATCAGATCGCCTTCACTCATCTGCTCCAGCTCGACGCCGGTGTGCACCTGCGCATTGGAACGCAGCAGGCCGATCTGGCCGGCGATGGCCCGTGCGGTATCGGGATGATCGCCGGTGATCATGACCGTGCGGATGCCGGCGTGCCGCGCTTTGTCGATGGCGGGTTTTACTTCGGGTCGCGCCGGATCGATCATGCCGATCAAGCCGGCAAAGATCAGATCGCGCTCGATCTCGTCCGCCGTGATCTTCTCCGGCAACCGATCGAGTTTGCGGTAGGCCACGCCCAACACGCGCAGCGCCTGATTCGCCATGCGGCGGCTGGCCTCACGAATTTCCTGCACATCGTGTTCTTCGATGGGCAGGGGACCCTTGCGATGTAAGACATGCGTTGAGCGTTCCAACAGCCCGCCCGCCGCACCTTTAATGCACACCACATAGCCCTGCTCGCCCGGCTGCAAGGGACTGGCATCATCCATCGTGACGTGCTTGAGGGCGTGAATGGTGCTCATGCGTTTGCGATCCGAATCGAACGGCACTTCGGCCACGCGCGGATAACTCTGTTCGATTTCCGATCGCCACAATCCGGCTTTGGCGGCCGCGACGATCAACGCGCCCTCCGTCGGATCGCCCACCATCCGATAGGTGGTCTTGCTCCCGACCTCGCCCGTCTCTTCCAGGTCGGCGTCGTTGGCCAGCGCCGCCGCCCACAGCAAACTGGCCACTTCCACGTCGGACTGCACGTCCAGTTCACGGTTCGCCTCGCTGTGCGTGAAGCGCCCCTCAGGTTGATAACCCTGTCCGGACACCTCGACCTCGGTGTGATGCACCCACAACTTCACGACGGTCATTTCGTTTTGCGTCAACGTGCCCGTCTTGTCCGAGCAGATCATGGTGGCCGAACCGAGCGTTTCTACAGCGGCGAGTTTGCGGATCAATGCGTGGCGTTTGATCATCTCGCGCATCCCGATGGCGAGCGTGATGGTGACGACGGCGGGCAGACCTTCCGGCACCGCCGCAATGGCCAGGCTGACGGAGATCAAGAACGCATCGGCCAGGACCTTGCCCAGTTCGAAGACCGGACTGGTCAGGCCGCGCAGCACATAGACGCCAAAGACCAGGGCGCAGATAACGATGGCGGCGAGACCCAGCGTCTTGCCCAGCTGATCGAGTTTCTTCTGCAGCGGCGTCTGTTCTTGCTCCACCGATTGCAGCATCTCCGCGATCATCCCCATCTGCGTGTTCATGCCCGTGCCGACGACGATACCCTTGCCGCGCCCGTAAGTCGCCAGCGTGCCCGTATAAGCGGCGTTGAGCCGATCGCTGAGCGGTACATCGGGTTTCATCGTGTCGGTGGCCCGTTTCTCCACGGCCATCGATTCACCCGTCAGCGACGCTTCATCAATCTTGAGGTTGACGCTCTCGATCAACCGTAGGTCGGCGGGAATGTAGTTACCCGCCTCGATCAGCACCACATCGCCCGGCACCAGCTCGCGGCTGGATACGCGCACGCGATGCCCGTCACGGATCGTCTCGGCTTCGGGAGCCGCCATCTTTTTCAAGGCGGCCAGGGCTTTCTCGGCACGGCTTTCCTGCACCACGCCCAGCACGGCATTCAACAGGACAATGGCCAGGATGACGACGGCTTCGATCATGTCGCCCAGCAAGGCCGAAACGATCGATGCGCCGATCAGCAGAATGATGACGAAGCTATTGAGCTGTTCCAGAACCAGCTTCCAGAACGACCTGGGCGGTTTTTCGAGCAGCTCGTTGGGGCCGAGCTCGGCCAGGCGGGCTTGAGCTTCTGCCGCCGACAGGCCTGCGTCGAGCCGGGTTTTCAACTGCTGCGCGACATGTTCGATGGGTTGACTGTGCCACGGTACTTGAGGTGGATTAACGGACATGCATGTCTCCCGCAATAAAAATGCGGATAAGCGAGTGGCTCATCCGCAGATGATTATAACATCAAGGCCTGCCAGGTAGGGCAGCCGGTAACCTGACTTTCTGCTGCCCAGCCGCCTAACGGCCCCGCCGCATGAAGGACTTGGTGACCTCCGCCGCAATGGCGGGAACGAAAATCAGGGGCAGCATGACGGCCCACTGTTCTACGTCCAACCGGACCGTGTTAAACACTTGACGCAGGAACGGGACGTACAGCACAGCCAGCAACAGCACCAGTGACGAGACGATGGCATACAACATGTACTTGTTGCTGAACAAGCCGATCTTCAGGAGCGGATACCGTTCCGATCGGGCGGTGAAAGCCCGGAAGAGCTCGGACGTGGACAGCGTCATGAACGCCATTGTCTGCGCCAGCCGCAGGTTATTGGGATCCATCTGCCGTCCGATCAGATACGCGCCCAAGGTCACGCTCGTAATGGCCAACGTCTGCACCAGGATGCCAATCTGCATCTGCCGATTGATGATGGGTTCGCGCGTCGGGCGCGGCGCCACATCCATCGTGTCAGGATCGCCCTTCTCCAAGCCGAGCGCCAACGCGGGCGCCCCGTCGGTTACCAGGTTAAGCCACAACAGTTGAATGGCCGTCAACGGTGTGGGCCAGCCCGCCAGCGCGGCGATGAAGATGATGGCGATCTCCGCCACATTGCACGACAGCAGGTAGAACACGAACTTACGGATGTTGGCATAGATCACGCGGCCTTGTTCCACCGCGCTCACGATCGACACATAGTTATCGTCGGTCAGCACCATGTCCGCCGTCTCTTTGGTGACATCGGTGCCGCTGATACCCATCGCCACGCCGATGTTGGCGCGCTTCAAGGCCGGTGCGTCGTTCACACCATCACCCGTCATCGCCACCACTTCATCGCGTGCCTTGAACGCTTCGACAACGCGCACCTTGTGTTGCGGGCTGACACGCGCAAAGACAGCCGTGTGCGCCACGGTCTTAATCAAGGCGGCCTCGTCCATCTGGTCGAGTTCCGCCCCGGTGTGCACTTCACCGCCCGGTTCCAGAATGCCGATCTCGGTGGCGATCGCTCGCGCGGTATCAGGATAGTCGCCCGTGATCATCACCGTGCGGATGCCGGCGTGCCGCGCCTTCTCCACTGCCGGTTTCACTTCGGGCCGCGCCGGATCAATCATGCCGATGAGTCCGACGAAGATCAAATCCTGCTCGATGTTGTCCGCAGTGATGTCCTCCGCGCATGGCAATTGATCGATCTGGCGGTAGGCCACGCCCAGCACGCGTAATGCTTGGCTCGCCATGACGTGATTCGCTTCCAGGATCGCTTGCCGCTCGAACGACGTCAGCGGATGCGAACCTTTGCGGTGCAGCAGCTCCACTGAACAATCCAGCAGCAAATCCGGCGCGCCCTTCACACAGATCACGTACCCCTTATCTTCCGGCATGAACGGGCTGCCGTCATCTTCATGGACCTGGCGCAACGCGTGCAGCGTACTCATGCGCTTGCGATCGGAATCAAACGGCACTTCGGCCACGCGCGGATAGCACTGCTCCAGTTCTTCGCGCCACAAGCCGGCCTTGGCCGCGGCGACCAACAAAGCGCCCTCAGTGGGATCGCCCACCATGCGATAGGTCGTGCGATTGTCGGTTGAACCCGTGACTTCCAGTGCCGCATCGTTGACCAGCGTCGCCGCCCACAACAGCGTAGACGATTCGATGTCGTCCAGCACGCGTGTCTTGTCGCCCGATCGCTTGAAGTCGCCCTCGGGCTGGTAGCCGCGCCCTTCAACTTCGATCATGCTGTGATGCGTCCACAACTGGATGGCCGTCATCTCGTTCTGCGTCAGCGTGCCGGTCTTGTCGGAGCAGATCGTCGTAGCCGAACCCAGCGTCTCCACGGCTGACAATTTGCGAATCAGCGCGTGGCGTTTGATCATCTCGCGCATGCCCAGCGCCAAACTGATGGTGACGATGGCCGCCAGACCTTCCGGCACAGCGGCGATGGCCAGGCTGACCGCAATCAAGAACACTTCCACGATCGTGCCTTGGTAGGTCTGTAAATATGCGCCGATATCCTGCCGGAAGATCAAGCCCAGATCCGTTTCGCGGAACAGATACACCAGGAAGACCAGACCGCAGACACTGAGCGCAACGACGCTTAGCGTCTTGCCCAGATCGTCGAGCTTGGTCTGCAGCGGTGTGGGTTCCTCTTCGTACGACTGGATCATCTCGGCGATGAGGCCGATCTGCGTCTGCATGCCGGTGCTGACTACTACGCCCTTGCCGCGCCCGTAAGTGACCATCGTGCTCATGAAGGCGGTGTTGTTGCGATCGCCCACGGGCGCGTCCGGCTGCAACACCGTAGCGGCCTGCTTCTCTACCGCTACCGATTCACCTGTCAGCGAGGACTCGTCGATCTTGAGGTTGACGCTTTCGAAGAGGCGCACATCGGCGGGGACAAAGTTTCCGGCCTCCAGCAGCACTACATCGCCGGGCACCAGCTGGCGGGCCGGAACCTTAACGCGATGTCCGTCGCGGATCACTTCGGCCTCGGGTGCGGCCATCTTTTTCAATGCCGCCAAAGCCTGCTCGGCACGGCTCTCCTGAACGACGCCGAGTACGGCGTTGAGCACAACAATGGCCATGATGACGGTGGCTTCCAGCGTATCGCCCAGCACCGCCGAAACCACGCTGGCGACAATCAGCAGGATCACGACGAAGTTGTTCAGCTGATCGACGACCAGTTTCCACCACGGCGGGCGCGGACGTTCTGTTAATTCATTGGGGCCGTGCTGCGCCAGGCGGCGGTTGGCTTCTTCGGGTGAGAGGCCGTGCTCCGGCCGGGTTTCCAGTTCTGACACGACGCGCTCGATCGGGCGGCTGTGCCAGGCAGTTGAATGACCGTTGGTTGCCATCGCTAGAATCCTCCAGAGAGAGAGTCGCCGGGGTTGGGCATGCCGGCAGGGTTGGGCCGTGCCAACAAAAAAGGTGAGCAGGAATGTTCCCCTCACCTATCATCACTTTACCTTAGCCTGAACATGCCGGAGATTATAGCACTTCCGATCGGATGTGGGCAGAGCCGATCGGACTAGCTAAGCCCGTGACATTCTTCACTCATTTGCCCAACAACAACGGCAACGTATCCACCACCAGCAGCGGATATTCCTTCAGGAAAATCTTGAACATTTGCGCCAAGGTCAGATTTTTCGAATCCAGCTGGGAGACCTGTTTGATCATCGAGTTGATCTTCTCTTCAGGGATCTTGAAGATAGCACGGCGCAGCCGATACAAGCGCCGGTAGTCCGCGCCAAATTTATCGTCCCACATCTTTTCATACTGCTTCAGGAACTGGCGCGAGGTGTCACCCTGGCGAAGCGCCTCGATGGCAGTTTGTGCCGCAAATAAACCGCCATACATGCCGTTGGTGATACCGCCCGCC
>JAUQXC010000597.1 GCA_030834825.1 Thermoflexales bacterium | reverse complement strand
ATCCTTTCATCACGACGCCCTCTCCATTGAGGGAGAGGCTGCGCGCAAGCGCGTGGGTGAGGGTGAATTACGGCCTGATCTTCACACCCACCTCACGGAACAACTGCTCTGCGATCAGGATGCGCTGAATCTCATTGGTGCCTTCGAAGATTTCGGCAATGCGCGCATCACGGAAACCGCGCTCAATGTGCACGTCACGACTGTAACCCAACGCGCCCAGCACCTGCACGGCACGATCGACACAGCGTGAAGCGATCTCCGAGCCGAGCAGCTTGCACATGCCGGCCTCTTTGATGAACGGCTTCTGGTTGTCCACCAGCCACGCCGTGCGATAGACCAGCGAGCGCAGCGCCTCGATCTCGGCGGCCATGTCCGCGACCATGAATTGAATGCTCTGCGCCTGCGCCAACGGCTTGCCGAATTGTTCGCGCAGGGCGGCCCATTCCAGAATCTGCTGTAACGACGCTTGCGCGCCACCCAACGTCGCCGCCCCCAACGACACGCGTCCGATATCGAGCGTCTGCATAAACACGACAAAGCCCAGCCCCACCTGTCCCAGCACATTCGCAGCGGGCACCCGCACGTTATCGAACGAGATGGCCGAGGTCGGAGAGCCATGCAGACCCATCTTGTGCTCGAACTTGCCGGGCGAGAAGCCTTCAGTCGGACGGCCCGTGCCGTTGCGTGTTTCGACCACAAAGGCCGTCGCACCGCCGCGCGCCCCCAACGCCGGATCGGTCACCGCCAGAACGCTCATCGTGCTCGCCAGCGGGCCGTTCGTGATCCACATCTTCGAACCATCGAGGATGTATGAATCGCCTTCTTTCGTGGCGCGCAGTTTGATTGACGCCGCATCCGACCCGGCCTGTTCCTCGGTCAACGCAAAGGCCGCGATCTTTTTGCCGCTGCACAGATCGGGCAGATACTTCTCGCGGAGAGACGGGCTGCCCCCCAGATAGATCGCCATGGCACCGATGCCAATGTGCGCCCCGATGATGGACGCCACGCTGGTATCGACGCGGCCCAGCTCTTCCATCAAAATGCAGTATCCGGTTTCGCCTGCGCCCAGACCGCCATACTCGCGCGGGAACGGCACACCCATTAGACCGATCTCCCCCGCTTTCTGCAGTACCTCCAACGAAGGCTGGCTGGATCGATCAGCCTGGCGCGTCGCCGGGCGCACTTCCTCTTCGGCAAACTCACGAATCAGTCGCCGTAACGCTTGATGTTCACGCGAAAATTCAAAGTCCATAGTCACCTCGTGCAATTTACCCGTCACAGCTTGACGCGCTACAACTGCCCCGGTCGAAAACCGTACAGCAATAACACGCACACCGTGACCGCTGCCGACAACAGCGCGCCGATGATGGTCTGCGAGAAGGTGTGGCCCTTGGCCCTGACGCGCGCCCACATGGTCAGTGGAATGAGGGCGATCAAGGGCGTGGCGATCAGACCATAGAAGTAGATCAGCGCGCTGACCGGACCGGCCACGCCGGCCGCATGACCGCTGGCCTTAAAGAACAGATTAACCAGGATCAAGGCCAGTACGACGATAACGTACGTCAACGTGATGGCTTCGAAGATCGCCGGAGCCTGAACGAGTTTGAGAACGACAAATCCGATCGGATAGCTCACCGCCATAAAGACGAAACTCATCACGCGCTGTCGCTTCTCGGTTGAAGACCACGGCTCGAGGCGGCGCGACATGGCCTCGCGGCGCGGAATGTAGAACAGCAGGCTCAGCGCCGGGATCACCGTCAAAAAGAGCATCGAGATGCCCCACCCCACCAGGCGCTGCGGCACATCGGGGCGCAAGCTGAACAAGAGCAGCGTCAGTGCCGCGCCTGCCACAAACGGCACGTTGACGATCTGCGAGACGACGATGCCGACGATGTGATAAGCTCGTCTCAGGTTTTGTCCCATCAGCCCTCCCGTATCATGATTACCTTAACACTTTTTCATTACGGCTTGATCGTGAGGCCGGCCCCGGCAAATACTTGCTGAGCAATCACGACGCGCCCGAGCTGCGGCGTACCGCCCAGAAAGTCCAGCGCTTTGGCATCGCGATACAGCCGCGAGATAGCGTACTCATCGCTGAAGCCGTAGCCGCCATGCACTTGCAGCATCAGGTTCGCCGCCGTGCGCGCAATCTTCGCGCCAAACAGCTTAGCTTTCAAGGCTGCCGGTGCATAGGCCTTGCCTTCACCCGCCAGCCACGCCGCATACTCGATCAGGTGACGCAGCGCCTCTTGCTCGATCTCACAATCGGCAAAATAATTGCCCAGCCCTTGCTTGGTGGCGATACTGACGCCGAACTGTTTGCGCTCGATCGCAAAGCTGCGCCCCAACGCGCTGGCGCCCTCGGCCAGACCGAGCGCGGCCGCCGCCAAAGCCAGTTGCAAATGCGTGTTGGCCGCCTGCGCGATGATCAAGCCTTCGCCCTCGGCCCCCACCCGATCGGCGTCGGCCACCTCCACCAAATCGAAGTAAACCGTGTTGATCGCCACACCGCGCAAACCGGTGGTCGGTTCACGCAGCCCGATCTTCACACCGGGCGCAGCCGGATCGATAATGAAGATCGACGGGCCGCCTGCGGTCTGCGCCAACACCAACAGCACTTTGGCTTGACCGGCATTGCTGACCCACGTCTTCACGCCGCTCAGGAGATACGACTCACCCTGGCGTGTGGCGCGTGTCGTCACGCGCGCCGCATCCGATCCTGCATCCGGCTCCGTGGCTGCAAATCCGCCTAGGTTCTCTGCCAGGATCGGTAACCACTTTTCCTGCTGCTCGGCGCTGCCGTACTTCACGAGCGTGGCGTTGACCAGGCTGTTGTGCACGGCCAGCGTCACCGCCGTGGATAAGCACTCCTTGGCGAGCTCTTCGAGCAGTAAGCTGTAGCTCAATAGATCGAGCGCTGCTCCGCCCAAATCCTCGGGGACGGTTGCCGCCAGAAAACCTTGCGCCGCCGCTTTCTTCAGCAGCGCCACAGGCGGCTCTTCCCTCTCGTCCGCATGCTGCGCCACCTTTGCCACTTCCTTCTGCGCGAAGTCGCGGAATAGATCGCGGAACATGGTTTGTTCTTCAGTTAAGGAGAAATCCATAATCGCCTCCATGTAGCGATTGGCGGCTGGCAGTTAGACCAACAACAGCCATTTGCCAACAGCCAGCTGCTAGCTACTTATCCTGGAACTTCGCGTCACGCTTTTCCAAAAACGCCGTGATCCCTTCACGTGCATCCTCACTGGCCACGACTTTGGTCAGTTGCTCACGCTCGGCCGCCAGCCCATCCGGCAAACATGCGTCCAGGCCAGCACGGATCGACGTCAACGCCGCCGTGGTGCTCACCGCACTCTTGTTGGCGAACTTCGCCGCGAGACCCTTGGCCTGCCGCATCACTTCGCCGCCCGGCACCACCATATTCACCAGGCGCAGTTGCATCGCTTGCTGCGCGGTGATCTGATCGCCGGTCAGGATCAGCTCCGTGGCCTTGGCCGGACCGACGATGCGCGGCAGACGCTGGGTGCCGCCCCACCCCGGAATGATGCCCAGATTGATCTCCGGCTGGCCCAGGCGCACGCGATCGCCGCAAATGCGCAGGTGGCACGCCATCGCCAGCTCCAGCCCGCCGCCCAGGCAGATGCCGTTGATCGCCGCGATGACGGGCTTGTTGGAAGCCTCGATCTTGTTAAAGGTGCTCTGTCCCAGCTCCAGAAAAGCTTTGCCCGTCGCGAAGTCTTGCTCCTTGATGATCTTGCCGAACAGACCAATATCGGCACCCGCCGCAAACGCCAGCTGTCCCCCGCCCGTAATAACAATCGCCTTCACGTCTGGATTGGCATTCAGCTCGTCAAGGGCCGTTCCCAGTTCCACCAGGGCCTGCTCGTTCAAGGCATTGACCGGCGGACGATCGATGACTAACACGGCCACTCGGTCTTCGATGGTGTAGCGAATAAACTCAGCCATGGGTCACTCCATTTTGGATTTTTGATTTTAGGTTTTGGATTGTCGTGTCAGGAATCACACGTATTCCAGGAAGCCGCCGCGTGTCTTCTCGCCTAGCTGGCCGGCCTTCACCAGTTCGTACAGCTTCTCGGCGGGATGGAAGCGCAGGCCGTAGGTCTTCTCGAAATCTTCCAGGCCCGCCACGACGACGTCGAGGCCTAGCTTGTCGGCGAGCGCCAACGGTCCGATCCGATTGCTACCGACGGTCATGCCCGTGCCCGCAATCATCGCCATGTCGATATCACGGACGTCAGCGATATTTTCCTGCACGGCATACGCCGCCTCGTTGATGAGCGGATACATCAGACGTTCCGGCGTGAACCCGCTCAACTGCTTGCCGCCGGTCAATTCGGCCACCATCGCCTTCACCGGCTCGTCGGTGTTATCGCCGTAACCGTAGAAGCCCGCGCCCGCCTTCTCGCCGTAACGGCCCGCCTCATACAACTTCTTGAACATCACCGCGCCCTGCATGCGCTCGCCGTACTGCGAATACAGATACTCGCCTACGTCGTAGCACACGTCCAGGCCCAGGAAGTCCATCAATGTGAAAGGCCCCATCGGCCAGCCGTAGGCCGTCATCGCATCGTCGATCGCCTGGGCTGTGGCCGCGCCCTCCTGAAGACAGATCGTCGCTTCGTTGAGGTAGGGCATCAGCAAACGGTTGACGAGGAAGCCCGGGCATTCCTTCACCACCACCGGGATCTTGCGCAGCGATTCGGTAAAGGTGACCAGATCGTCCACCGTTTCAGGATCGGTATCCTCGCCTTTGATAATCTCCACCAGCTTCATGACGTGGGCGGGATTGAAGAAGTGCATGCCGATCACCTTCGGCGGGCGCTGGGTGGCGCGGCCCATCTCGGTAATCGACAAGGCCGACGTATTCGACGCATAGATGGTGCCGGCGGGACAGACCTTATCCAATTCCTGGAAGATGTGCTGCTTCAAACCCATCTTTTCCGGCACCGCCTCGATCACGATGTCCACCTCGGCGAATTCACCGTAATCGAGGGTGGGCGTGATCAGATCAAGCTTGGACTGCATCTCGCCCGCACTCATCTTGCCCTTTTCCACGCGGCCTTCGTAAATCGATCGGATGTGTGCCAGCCCTTTATCGAGCATTGCTTGATCGACATCCTTCAACACCACCGGCAGGCCGGAATATGAAATCACCTGCGCGATGCCGGCTCCCATCGCGCCTGCGCCCACGACACCTGCTTTGAAAATGTACATCGTCCTCACTCCTTTTGGGTTGGGCTTAGGTCTTCTCATCCTGCCCGAAGTCAAACAACCCGCCAATCGACATGCGGAAATAGTTGCGTCGGATCGCATCGCCAAAAATGGGCGCGACGGACAAAATGTGCAAATTCTTCGGACGTTTCTCTTCAGGAATATTCACCGTATCGGTGGTAACAATCTCGGTGATCTGCGGCACACTGGCCAGCCGTTCAAAGGCCGGCCCCGCAAAGACACCGTGCGTGCAAGACACCCAGATCTCTTCGACGCCGCCTGCGACCAGAATGCGGCACAGCTCCACGACCGATCCACCCGTGGCGATTTCGTCATCGTAGATGATGGCCCGCTTGTAGCCCCGAATGGAGTGCCCCATCAAGTCGGCGATACGCACTTGCGAATCCGAGAGACGTTCCTTATTGCCGTACGCATTGGGCAATTTCAGGCTGTTGGCAAAGCGCGCCGTCGATTTAGCGCCGCCGGAATCCGGCGCGACGACGATGGTGTGGCTGAGATCGCGCTTGCGGAAATACCTGGTGAACAGGAAACGCGCCGTCAGCGGATCGGTCGGGACGGAGAAGAAGCCGTGCACCTGCGGCGAGTGCAGCGTCATCGTCATGACGTGGGTAGCGCCGGCCCGCTCGATCAGATCGGCGACCAGCCGCCCCGTGATGGAGATGCGCGGAGCATCCTTCTTATCCGATCGGGCAAACGAGAAATACGGAATCACCGCATGGATCTCGCGGGCCGCAGCACTGCGCGCGATGTCGATCATCATCAACAGTTCCATCAGATGATCGTTCACCGGCGGCGTCAGGCTCTGCACGATAAAGACCACACGCGATCGCACACTGGCGCCCAGCTGGATGTAGAGATTGTCATTGCTGAACCGCGTGATCAGCGTGTCTTCCAGCTGCAGGTTCAGGCTGCGCGCCATCGCTGCCGCCAAGGGCCGATTGGAACTGCCGCTAAAAAAGCGGACTTCACCGGGATCGATAAGAGGCTGAGTGGGCATAGGCCATCCTATGAGTAACGAGTAAAAGCGACAACTCGTTATTTGTTGCGATCATTGTCCATTCACGCTTTCAACCACCAAGGCCGCACCCTGTCCACCCGCCGCACACAAGGTGGCGAGACCGTAATGCGAGTTGCGCCGCTTCATCTCATGCATCAGGGTCACGACGATGCGGACCCCACTGGAGCCGACGGGATGGCCCAGCGCGATCGCGCCGCCGTTGACGTTGACTTTGCTGAAGTCCCAGCCCTGATCGGCCAGCTGGCGCCCACAAGCCAGCACCTGCGCCGCGAAGGCTTCGTTGATCTCAACCAGATCCATCTCGCTAAGTTTCTTACCGGCTTTGGCCAAAGCTTTGGGCACCGCATACGCAGGCGCAATGCCCATGCGCTCCGGCTCGACGCCCGCAAAGCCATAACCCAGAATTTTCGCCAGGGGCTTGTAACCCAACTCGGCCGCTTTCTCGGCGCTCATGATTAACATCGCACTCGCGCCGTCGCTGATGCCACAGGCATTGGCCGGCGTGACCGAGCCTTCCTGCTTGAAGACGGTGGGATACATGGCCGCCTTCTGCACGGACAATCCGGCGTTGATTGTTTCATCCTGGGTGATCTGCTCGCGCGCCACTTCCTGCCCGGCGACCTTCTTCACGATCTCGACCGGCACGATCTCTTCTTTGAACTTGCCCATGCGGGTGGCGGCGAACGCCTTCTTGTGCGACTGCACGGCGTACTCGTCCTGCTCCTGCCGGGTGATTTCAAATTCCTCGGCCAGGTTCTCTGCCGTGCGGCCCATCAACTGGCCGCAGACGGGATCGGTGAGGCCCTCCCACAAAGCATCCGTAAGTTGCGAGTGGCGCAGCTTCAGGCCCCAGCGCGCATCCTTGATGGTATACGGGATATTACTCATGCTCTCGACGCCGCCGACCAGATAGATCGAGCCTTCGTCGAGTTGGATGCGCCGCCACGCTTCCACGATCGCATCCATACCGCTGTTGCAGTTGCGAGCCACCGTGAGCGCGGGTGTCTCTTTGGGAATGCCCGCCATCAACGCCGATACCCGCGCGATGTTAGGGGCGTCCGACGGCTGCGCGATGCACCCGGCGATCACCTCATCGATCGAAGCCGGATCGATCTTCGTCCGATCGAGGATGCCTTTGAACACCAGCGTCAGCAGGTCTTTGGCCAGCACCGTGCGCAGCGCGCCGCCATGATTCCCGGACGGGGTGCGAACACCATCGACAATGACTGCGTCTTTCATGTTGATTCTCCTTGGTGTGGTTGTTGGTCTTTCGTCATTGCGAGCGAAGCGAAGCAATCTCAGTTTCAGTCATTAGGAGATTGCTTCGTCGCAAACAACGCTCCTCGCAATGACGCACGAATCAAGTAAGAAGAGTGATTAACTCACTCGCCCCGCACGTCGAGTAGACTAAACTTCGCGAGCTCTACGCCTTGCCGGGAAAACTCTTCGGCGAGTTTCTGACTAACGGCGGTTTCAAATTCACCGCGCTTCGACGAGGTAGCTTCCTCCCAGCTAAACTGGAAGGCTGTGGTGTAGACGATATTGCGTGTCGCGGGGCGAATAAAACCATTTAAAAACCGCTCAGAACCTTGCCATGTCCTGCGCACC
>JAUQXC010000596.1 GCA_030834825.1 Thermoflexales bacterium | reverse complement strand
AAGGTGCTCGTTACGACACACGAATTTGTGCCGAAATTGATCGCGGCCCGGTTGGCGGCCGATGTGCTGGGCGTGCCGACGATTATCATTGCGCGCACCGACTCGCTGGGGGCGCACTTGATCCGTGCCATTAACGATCCGGTCGACGAGAAATTTGCCACGGGCGAACAGACAGTGGAAGGCTATTGGACGGTGCACGGCGGCATCGAGTATGCCATCGCCAAAGCCTGCGCCTACGCACCCTATGCCGATATGTTGTGGTGCGAGACCGCAAAACCCGACCTGGGCGAAGCGCGTGACTTTGCGCAGGGCGTGCACGAGAAGTTCCCCGGTAAGCTGCTGGCCTATAACTGTTCGCCGTCCTTCAACTGGAAACGCAACCTGGACGAGAAGGCTATGACGACGTTCCAGGAGCAGCTGGCCGAAATGGGCTACAAGTTCCAGTTTGTCACGTTGGCCGGCTTCCACACGCTGAATATGAGTATGTTTGAGTTAGCACAGGCTTATCGCGATCAAGGCATGCTGGCCTATTCGAAGCTGGTGCAAGAGCGCGAGTTTGCCATGGAACAAGACGGCTACCTGGCGACGAAGCATCAGTCGTTTGTGGGCGCGGGCTACTTCGATGAAGTGCAGATCGCCGTCACCGGGGCGGGCATCTCGACGACGGCGCTGAAGGGATCAACGGAAGAGGAACAGTTTAGCGAGGCGGCGGCTGGGCATTAATGGGTAGGTGGCCCGAGTTTTTCAGCGTTTCATGTCGGTAAATATGGGGGAACTTTTGGACACGGATTACACGGATAACACGGATTCTCACGGAGAAATCTGTTAAATCTGATCCGCACGCGATCTAGCGCGCCAGCGCGGTGAGGTATCGAAAAACCTCCCGGAGGTTGTGGGCTGAACCTCCGGGAGGTTTGTTACTACTTGACGGTGAGGTTGATCTTTTTGGCGAGATCAGGGCGCTGGCGGTCATGATTTCGGGATCGGCCTGGGCGGTGGCGAGGTCCTGGCCGATGGCGACGATGCGGTCTAACATCTTTTTGTCTTGATCGGCACGTTCAACGACGGGGTTCGGGGTCGGGTCGGTCATGGATCTCCTTTGCATGGAATGGCCCTCACCACTCCCGCAACCCTACTAACGGCATAGGGCTGCTTGTGGTAGGAAAGGTAGCAGGCTCTTCCGAGTTGAGCAGGATTATGGGTGACTGCTCCTGCTGGATTGCCAAATCCAGCGGCCCGGAACGGCGGATTTGACAATCCGCCGGGAGCGTTTCCCGCTGGAACCGGAAGAGCCAGGTAGCATTAATCCGCGCCCGAAGAGCGAACGTGAGTCCAGCGGTTAGGCCGTTATGGATGAGAGGGTCACCGGGGGCAGAATTAACGTTGAAAACAGATTAAGGGCGTAGCGCCACAGCGCTCCGTGAGGATGATGGGACAATAGACCTGACAGGTAGCTCAAGCGATCGCTGAAGTTTCAAGAGCGGTTAGATCCACCCAGGTATCTAAATGCAAAACCGACCGCGTCCTCGCGGTCGGGAGCATAAGGAGTGTTGCATCACGAAAAAATGGAAGTCAAGAGGCAGTTGTTGATGCCAAACTTTATTGACTAGGTGTCAGGGTCCAGGACATCGTGAACCAATTTTGAGGGCTCGCTTAATTTGAAAAAAGCTCAGGACATCATGAACCGTTTCAACTGCTTGCCGGTCGAAGGAATTCGGGTTTCCGGCGTTTGACCTGTTCTGGTAAAGGGTAGGCAAAGCTCTTGATCAAACGCCAGTCGGATTGCGCCGAACGCTGATACCCAATATCGAGATGGTGGCGGTACGTTGTGATTGTGGCCCACACATAGCGAGCCGCGAAGCGCCGGCCTACCCGCCACGTTTCGCTCAAGATGGCGATGGTGCCGTCGGGTTGGACGCGGCGAATAAAATGGATACGCCCCGCGGTGATGGGTAACGTGTTGGGCAACCGCCGCATTTGAGCGGGTATCCGTCGCCTCGCGTGTTCCGCCCGCTGGGCCTGAGCGGGTGTCTTGCCCGCCAAGGCCGGGGGTGCGTAGCGTGTCGCATCCCACTGGACGAAGCGTGGGCTGGGGCGTGGTACTTGGCGAAATAAGATGAAGCGCTGACGTTGCCAGAAGGCTCGACTCCACAAGCCATTCACTCCTTCGACTTCGCCATGGCGTTCGGGTTCGGCGACGGGCAGGAAGATCAATTCGATGCCGAGATACAAACATAGCCGCACGACCTGACCGATGCGGCGTGGCGTTTTGTAGCCGCCACACGCACCGGCCCACCCTGGCCACTGGCCAGGGACATGGGCAAAGGCGGCGTCGTTGGCGAGTTGCAAAAACGCCGGAATTCCCAGGGTTTGCCAGGTCTGGAGCAGATGCGCGATGACGGTCTG
>JAUQXC010000595.1 GCA_030834825.1 Thermoflexales bacterium | reverse complement strand
GGATAGACCATTCTCATCTGCTTGGACATCGGCCGCCATCAGCAGAGAAAGGAGTTTTTCGGGAGTGCTTTCTGATCTGCCCATGCTCAAGGCATAGCTGCCAGTAAAACGTGCGGCCCGTTGGGCAAAACCCGCAAGTGGAGTGAGGGTGGGCACGCTCTGCGGGAAAAAATGATCAACGAAGGCTTGTTCAAAGAGAATGTAATTTTGTCCTCCCAGGAAAGCCATGCCGCCTTGACTGTTGACGGCGATGAACACACCCAGTTTTTGATCGGGGAAGAGCAGTAAGCAGCTGCTAAAGATAAAATGCGAGCCGGCATGGCCTATAATGTTCTGGCCGTTCATGTCCATTTCCCAAAAACCATGGGCCATCCCATTCGCTTGCGGATCGTGGCTGAAACTTTGACGGTGCATCAGTTGGGCAGTGGCGGGTTGCAAGATGCTGGCTTCGCCGTAATATCCGTCGTTCAGATGAGCGATCATGAAACGGGCCATGTTGGCGGCGGTGGATCGAAAGGCCGCGGCCGGGGCAACGTTGGCTGCCACATTGAACGCGGGTTGTGGCTGGTATTCACCATTAGCGAAGATATAGCCTTGTGACATAGCCGCATTAAGCGCAGACGGGCTGGGCTGGCGCGAGGATGTGTGCGACATCCCCAAGGGGCCTAGGATGTTCTTTTCCACGTAATCATCATAGCTCACGCCAGAGACGCGTTCCACGATGTAACCGGCTAAGGCAGTGCCGTAGTTATTGTAGGCGCTGATCTGTCCAGGGGCGCGCACGCGCGCCGGAAGATGAATCTTCAACCACTGCCCCAGGGGCGTTAGCTGCTGAGACGTGGGGGCCATTTGAGCAAATTTGTTGTCTTCGAAGCCGGCATTGTGGGCCATCAAATGGTTGAGCGTGATCGGCTGCGGATAAGTATCCGGGATTTTGAAATCAAGATACGTGTTGATATCGGCATCCAGATCGAGCTGACCCTGTTCGACCAGCTGCATCACAGCCGTCCAGGTGAAGATCTTGCTCAGCGAGCCTAGAATGAACACGGTCTTTTCGGGATCGACCGGAATACCTTGAGCAACATCGGCCCGCCCATAGCCTTTGGTGAAGAGTATTTGATCGTTTTTGACCACCGCGACTGTGGCACCGGCGACATGATTGTCCGCCATCTGGATTCCCAGGTACTCATTGAAGAAATTTTCCATCGCGTGTGCATCTAAGGCCGGTGGGGCAGCCAGTTGCCCGGCCCAGGCCTGAGTATTGACACCGAAGGCCGGGGATACCGTGGCTAAGATAACGACTGCCGTCAGTAATATGGGGATGAACTTACGCATGAATATCTCCTGTTCTTGAAGCTGTTGGATTTGGATCAGACGGGACTAGGGTGTTCTCGACTTGATCGGGTGGCTTGTGCAGGCCGGACACGAATATGGGAATGCAAACGATTAACGTTAGTCCTGTTTTGATGAACGCCGTTTGCAAGGGAATGGTCCCGCTTTCGAACATGGCGAAAGCCATGCTAAAGTTGTAAATCCAGTGTAATAAGATGGCTGACAGGGTGCTGCGTTGGGTATGGTTATAGACCCATGAAATCACCATAGAAAATAACACCACATCCAGGATGAACAGCCAGAACCCCCAGCTCATTCCTATGGTGGCTTGGTGGGTTCCCGGCATAAAGAAAAGTGGCAAGTGCCAAAAGGCCCAGATAACGCCCAGAATGAGGCTAGAGGTCCGTACGCTCCACCTCGCTTGCAAGCGATCGAGGGCATAGCCTCGCCAACCCAGCTCTTCGGCCAGGGGACCACCCAAGAACATCATGATCGCCATAAGGACCAGTTGCAACGGATTGTTCAATACCTGCTGCAAAGCAGCCAGCGCGAGAGGAGGGCCTCCGAGTAAATGGTTTAAAACGAACGTAGCGACTAAGATTGCCGGAAAGAGGAACACGATCACGCCATACCGGCGGATGCCGATCCGTTTGAAATCGGTGACTCGTTTCCAAAAATCTTGGTGCTGTTCCTTGCTGGGACTGCGTTGAGTTAAGGCGATGCCTACCACACTGGGGACAACCGCTCCGGCGAAGATATGCAACGGTGTAGCCGTTACCCCTGTGGCAATCACCACAATCCAGATCAACCAGGACAGGCTAAACGCTAGCCCAAAAAACAGCCGAGGAAAGGCTCTTTTGACATCAGTTTGATTTTGCGCGGTCATCATTTTCTCCAAATGCAATTTGTGGTACGTGTTGACACTACTACACTAGCCTGCTATGATGCCGCAACATCGTCGATGTATCTAGGCTCGAGGTGTGCCAATTCGTGCCAGATGAGGAATAGGGATGTCAGTACCGAGTGAGGCATCGTTCGCAGAGACGCTGGCCTACTATGTCGCTCAGTGTGGTTATACCTATGGTCAGTTAGCTCGACTGTCCGGCCTGCCCAAGCGAACGATCGCTCATTGGCTGGAGGGCATTGTCAAGCGACCTCGGGACTGGCGCGATCTGATCAAACTGGCGACGGCGCTTCACCTGGATGAAGCGGCGGCAACCCGATTGTTGCACTCAGCCCAGCATGTGGGTGTGGCCCAATTACTCGCTCAGGCCGATAATGAACGGGATCGTCTCTTGCTGGCCCCCTGGGCTGAGATCGTTCAACGACGATTGGAACAGTCCCCCTTCCAGGCGCTGGCCGATCTTCCTTACTTCGTCGGCCGCGACCACGAAATTCAAGCGCTGAAGCAAGTCTTGCTGGGTCAACAGCCGATCGATCTGTGCAGCCTGCACGGAATGGCCGGCGCAGGCAAGACTGCGCTGGCGATCCATCTGGCTTATGAATTACGCCCGCACTTCCCCGCTGGTGTCTTGTGGGCGCGGCTGGATAACTCGGATACGATGTCCATCCTCAACTCTGTTGCGCGTGCTTATGGGTTGGACGTCGATGACTATAAAGACGTCGAAAGCCGCAGCCGCGTCGTGCGCGAGCTGCTGGCCCGCCAACGAGCTCTGATCATCCTCGATAACGTTGAATCCAGTGATCAAGTACAGCCACTTCTGCCGCCCAGTGGCACTTGCGCCGTTCTTCTTACCAGCCGTCGTCACGACCTCGCCATCGCACGTGGGGCACGCCGCTTTCAGATTGGTCCCTTCGCCCAGAAGGAAGAGTCGTTTGATTTGTTCGCCAGAGTGTTGGGGTCGGAGCAGGCCCAACGAGAAATTGAACCGTTGATGGAGATCGCCAAGCTGTTGGGGCATCTGCCTCTGGCTCTCGATATCGCTGCCAGCCGGATAGCGTATGAACCAGGTTGGACCGCGGCTGATTTCCTCGATCGGCTGCGTCGCGAGGAACGCCGCCTGAGCGAGCTGGTCTATGAAAACCAGAGCGTGCGGCTTTCATTCAACATCAGCTATCAAGCGATGTTGGCGGAGCAACGACGCTTCTTCCATACCTTGGGTGTATTGGGTGGAGAAGATTTCAGTCTTGAGGCGGCAACCCAGGTCGCTGCTTTGGAAAAAGAGGTCGCCGCCGATCAGATGCGGGGCCTATATGCGTTGTCGCTGGTGCAGTTGAGCCGTGCGAGCCGTTACCAGCTGCATCCCTTGCTGCACGATCTGGCGCTGGAGGGAAAAATTGACGACGACGTGTATGAGAGAATGGTGGCGTTCTTTGTGCAATACGCGGAAATGCATCACGAGGCTTATAGCGATCTCGATCTCGAAATCACCAATATTTTCGCGGCTTTGCAAACTGCTTTCGAACGCGGCCTGGATAAGTTCTTGATTCAGGGAAGCGAGGCGTTGGTTGACTACTGGGAAGCTCGCGGACTGTATACCCAGGCCGAATTACATCTGAGCCGAGCCGTTCAAGCTGCCACATCACTGGGAGACGCACGAGCGTCAGCTTCTTTGTTGGGCAAGCTGGGACTGACACTCATTCATTGCGGCCAGCTGGCGGCCGGCGAACAGCGCTTGCGGGAAGGACTGAATGTGATTCGCCAGGTTGAGTCCGCTGAAAGCATCTCCTCATTGCTGCTAGGTTACCTGGGGCTCGTGGCGTACTATCGGAGCGATTACGCTCGCATGGAAAGCTATCTGCAGGAGGCTTTGAGCCTGGCCCGCGTTGCTCACGAGACTGAGATGATCTGCCGGTTGCTCGAGGGCTTAAATGAAACCGCGCAACATCGCGGCGACTACGCCGCCGCTGAGGCGTACTGTCGGGAAGGTTTAGCGTTGGCCCGTCAACTGGGAAACCGTGAAATGATCAGCCTCCTGCTCAAGAGCCTGGCCGTGGTTCTCTTCGAAAGAGGCGGGGATTACACCGAGGTCCGCCAGTATTTACAGGAAAGCCTGGCCGTGGCCCAGGAGCTGGGACATCACCGCGTGATCTGCTTAAGCCTGTTATCACTGGGTTACATTGCCGATGAGTATGGCGACTATGAGCAGGCGGAAACGTGTTTACTGGAAGCGCTCCGTTTGGCGCGCAAGGTCGATGTCCCGGTTGAACGGACTTATATTCTAGGTACATTGGGTCTGACGGCGCGTGGTCGTGAAAGGTACGCCCAGTCGGCGGAGTATCTGCGTGAAGGGCTGGAGTTGGCTCGCCGGGTGGGTATTGCCGTGCTTATCGCTCCCATTGAAAATGCCTGGGGGTGGCTGTACTTCAAGCAAAACGAATGGGACGCCGCTGAAAAGGCATTCTCTGAAGCCCTGGTGGTGTCGCGCCAGACGGGGACCCGCCTTCAAATTGCCCAGGCGCTGTATGGTCTGGCTAACGTGTCGGCCGCACAAGGCGCTCTGTGTACAGCACGCCAGCGCGGTGAGGAAAGCCTGGCCATCCTGAATGAGATCGGACATCGCACGCGAGCAGAAGTACAGGCGTGGTTATCAACTCTTTGAACAGGCCTCGCGCAAAATCTGCATCACTCTCTCAGACCTTGGCTTGCGCAGCGCTTGAAATCGATCGCCAACTCCGTGGTCGTCGTGCGAAGATGATTTGTGCTATCTCTATCAGCAACTTCAGTGCGAGGGAGGCTGTAGCGATAAGCAGCAAAATCTCCAGCACCGTCAGTAAATCCAGCTGCGCGGCGGCCTGCGCCATCAAAGCGCCAAGTCCCGGATATCTGAAGAGTGCTTCGACGATGAGCACGTTATCCAGTAACGCAAAGGCAAGATAGCCACTCGCTGCTAAGAGCGTGGCCCGCACCTTTGGCCGGATGAAT
>JAUQXC010000594.1 GCA_030834825.1 Thermoflexales bacterium | reverse complement strand
TACCGCTCCTAGAATCAACGCGCCCCAGAACAACACCATCACCAACCCACCACCTAAACCCATACCGATCCCCCACATTTTGTTTGCCTCCTGCAGTTCCGATTTACACTCTCATCTTAATGGAACCGCATGAAGTTACCTTCAAGCCAATATGAAGATTCGGTAAAGATTGACTCAGGCGACCGGCAGGGTGAACGTAAATGTGCTGCCTTGATCCGCGCCGTCGCTGGTTACCCAGATGCGGCCACCGTGCGCTTCGACGAGGTGCCTGGCAATTGTCAAGCCGATGCCGCTGCCGCCGCCTACCCGCGAGCGCGATTTGTCCACCCGATAGAAGCGTGTGAAGATCTGTGGCAGATGCTCGGCCGGAATGCCGATGCCAGTATCGATCACGGCGATCTGAATCTCGCGGCTTAGTTGATGTGCCACGACACGCACCGATCCGCCGCTAGGCGTGTAGTGCAGCGCGTTGCCGACCAGATTGATCAGTACTTGCCCAATACGATCTTCGTCTACCTGTACACGCGGCAGATTGGTTGGCACGTCGAACTGCAGCGACACCCCTTTCTCTTCGAATTGTCGCTCCAGGCGGGTCTTTACTGTCTCGATCAAGTGATTGACCTCGATCGCTTGCAGATTCAACAGGTAGGCGCCAGCCTCGACGCGGCTCAGTTCTTGTAGATCGTGAACAAGCCGCTGCAACCGATCGGCTTCACGGTAGACCTGTTGGTAAGTGTCCTCATTCGCCGGGAGCACGCCGTCGATCAAGCCTTCCATGTACCCTTTGATACTGGTCAGCGGTGTGCGCAATTCGTGGACAACGTCGCCGAGGAGCTGGCGGCGCATTGTTTCGGTTTGCTCCAAACGCACGGCCATTTGATTGAAACTAATCGCAAGTCCGTCCAGTTCGTCGGGCGCAGTCGGATCAGAAACGCGCACGCGCTCGTCATAGTGAGCGGCGGCGATCCGTTGACTGGCCAGCATCATAGCGCGTACGGGCGCGACGATTTGACGACTGACCAACACGCTCACGACGATGGCAACCGCAAAAGCCGCCAGGGCCGCCAGCGCTAGCGCCTCACCCACGGCATCGCGGAAGTTGTTAAACAAGTCGGACATGTTCATCGAGCTGCCCATCATCGAGCCCATCGCCGCGATATGCCGATCGAACGCGCCTGGTGCGGCGAAGTTGGCAGCCGTCGCCAGGACGCTGACGCCAACTACGATCACGATCAGGTATGAAAGGAATATCTTCCAACTTAAGTGCTGACGGATTTGCTTGACCATCATGCCGGCACCTCGTCGTCAAAACGATAGCCCGCGCCGCGCACGGTGGTGATGAAGTCCTCGCCTAATTTCTGGCGCACGTGCCCGATATGGACGTCAACGACGCGGGCTTCGCCGTAGTAATCGTAGCCCCACACTTTTTCGAGCAGCTGTTCGCGGCTGAGCACGAGGCCGCGGTTCTCGGCCAGCGTTTTGAGCAGATCGAACTAGATCGTCGTGAGTTCCACCAACTGATCGGCCACCCATACCTGGCGGCTGCCCGTGTCCACGCGAACGTGTTGGAACGTCAGTACACTGCCTTCAGCCCGACTGCTGCTGCGCAGGCGACGCAGTGCCGATTTCACGCGGGCGACCAATTCACGTGGACTGAACGGCTTGGTCAGATAATCGTCCGCGCCGACTGACAGGCCAATCACTTTGTCGGCTTCTTCGGATTTGGCCGTGAGCAGAATGACATAC
>JAUQXC010000593.1 GCA_030834825.1 Thermoflexales bacterium | reverse complement strand
GAAGCGACAGGCCAACAGAATGCGGCGACGGAAGCCCTGCGAGAGTTGGCGAATCAACTGCTGAAGCGCAGCGCGTGAAGCGATCTGATTTTACGCCTGGCTAAAATGGCCCGGGGGCGCCGTTTCCGCGCCAGGCAACTTAGGATTTCAAAATCATGCGTGTTTCGATCATACTGGCTCACCCCGATCCGCAGAGCTTCAACCACGCCATCGCCGCCTGTGCGCTGGCCGAGCTGCAGCGACAAAAACATCAGGTGATCCTGCACGACCTGTACGCGGAAAAGTTCGACCCCATCCTGCCCGCGGGCGAGATTCCCCAGGGAGCGTTTGTTCCGCCAGAGGTAGAGACGCATTGCCAGGAAATCGCTCAGGCGGATGGCATTATCATCATCCATCCCAATTGGTGGGGACAACCGCCCGCCATTCTCAAAGGCTGGATCGATCGGGTCATTCGTCCCGGCGTCGCCTATCAATTTCTGGAAGGTGATCAGGGTGACGGTATTCCGGTCGGCCTCTTGAAAGCCCGGGCGGCGCTGATCTTCAACACCTCCAATACTCCCCTCGAACGAGAGAGGCGCGCCTTTGGCGATCCGCTTGAAACCCTGTGGAAAAACTGTGTCTTGGGGTTGTGTGGCGTTGAAGTCATGCAGCGTGAAATGTTCACCGTCATCGTGACCAGCACACTCGAACAACGGCAGGCCTGGCTCACGACAGTTCGAGAAACGGTCAGCAGGCATTTTCCCAGCGAAGGATAAAGCGCGATGGAAACCGAAGGAAGTGCCTGTGCCTGCCCCGAATGTGTGGCGATGTGCCAACACCGACCTTGTTGGCCCACACCCGATGATGCACAGCGCCTCATCGAGGCCGGCTATGCCGATCGGTTGATGGTGGATTGGTGGTTCGACCGGGAGAAGAGCAAGACGATCTATCTGCTCACGCCTGCCATCGCCGGACGTGAAAGCGGCGAGGCCCCGGCTCATCCCGAAGGACAATGCACTTTTCTCGACGAAGCAGGCCTGTGCCGCATACACGACAGCGGCTTGAAACCCACCGAAGGCCAGATCGCGTTGTGCCGCAATCGAACGCCCGCGGATCTGCACGAGCAGATCGCGCGCACGTGGGAGAATGACGCCGCTCAGGCTCTGATCGATCGCTGGGAAGCCGATCCGCCGCGCGGGCGGCGACTGCTCTTCGCAACACCCCAGGCCCGTTGACCGATGGACGCGATTGATCTCGCCGCGATCAAAGCGTCGTCGCCGCATGATGCGCTTTTACGCGCGCTTTTACGTTTGCCACAGATGGACAAGTCACTATAATTGAGGGAGAAAGCGCGAGACGGAATTAACCTCAAACGGCCCGGCATGAATCTTCAATTCGCTCCTTTATCCTTGTTGCCGTTGTTTACCAGCCTCGTGGGGATAGTGATTGCCACATATGCGTGGCGGCTGCGACCCAAACGCGGCGCCACGGCCCTGACCCTGTTGAGCGTGGCCGCCACCGTGTGGACGTTGGGCTATGCACTGGAAATTGCCGGCGCTGATCTACTCACCAAACTCTTCTGCGCCAAAGTGGAATATCTGGGCATCGCCACCGTGCCGCTCTGTTGGTTAATCTTCTCGCTGGAATATGCCGGACGCGATCGTTGGCTCACGCGGCGCAACCTGGCGTTGATCAGCATCATTCCTCTCGTCACCATACTGCTGGCCTTTACCACCGAAGCGCACGGCTTGATTTGGAGCACGTTCAGTCTGGACGGTGGCAATAGTTCTGCGCCCCTGCTGGTTTCGCACGGAGCCTGGTTCTGGGTCTACTGGATCTATGGACAGCTAATCGTCCTGGCGGGCACCATTATTGTGATCCGCACGCTGCTGGGCGCACAACAACTCTACCGATCGCAAGCCAGCTTAATCTTGATCGCGGCGCTGTTGCCATGGGTGGGAAACTTCCTCTATGTCTCTGGGCTGAATCCCATCCCGCCACTGGATCTGACGCCCTTTGCCTTTGTTTTGTCCGCTGTAGCCGTCACACTGGGACTGTCACGCTTCCGCTTGATCTCGTTGACGCCGATCGCCCAGGCGACCGTGATCGAAAGCATGAATGACGGCATGTTCGTGATCGATGCGCATGATAATCTGGCCGATCTGAATCCGGCCGCGGAACGCCTGCTCGGGATATCCGCCGCCCAGGTCATTGGACAGCCGGTTGCGGCTGTCTTTCAAGCCTGGCCCGATCTGGTGGGGCGTTATCAGCACATCGACGAAATCCGTGACGAAATCAAATTGGGCAATGGTACGGGGCGACGTTATTATGAGCTGCGGCTCTCTTCATTGAAGAACCGGCGCGGAGAGCTGACCGGGCGAGTGCTTCTGGTCCGGGATATTACGGAACTGATTGATGCACGCGATCGAGCTTTGGAAGCCGATCGGTTGAAAAGCGAACTGCTGGCCCGGGTCAGCCACGAGCTGCGCACGCCCTTGAGCGCCATCCTGGGGTATGCCGAACTCTTGCATGATGGCAGCTTCGGCCCGCTGGCCGAACATCAACAAGTAGCGGTGATGGAAATGATGGGCAGCACTCAGGAATTGACCATCCTGGTCAATGAGCTGCTGGACTCGGCGCAGCTGGAAGCGCACGCTCTCGCCCTGCGCATCCGCCCCTTCGATCCGATCGAGATGCTGCAGCGCGTGGAAAATACCCTGGCCGTCTTGGCGCACAACAAAGGCCTGGAACTCACGACGACGGCCTCGCCCGATCTGCCAGCGACTTTAGCGGGCGATGAATCCCGCCTGCGCCAGATCTTAATCAACTTGATCGGCAATGCCATCAAGTTCACGGAGAGCGGCTTCGTCCGGGTGCATCTCTATTGCGTGGACGAAGAACGCTGGGCCATGGAGGTCAGCGATACCGGTCCGGGCATCCCGGCCGGGGCGCAGCGATTAATCTTTGAGCCGTTTCGGCAGGTGGATGGCTCGGTCACACGCGAATTTCGCGGCACCGGCCTGGGGTTGTCGATCGTGAAGAGTCTGGTGGCCTTGATGGGGGGCAGCGTCAAACTAGAGAGCGAAGTGGGACAGGGCAGCACTTTCACCATCACGCTGCCCCTACAGCCTCGTGTGGAGAGTTCATGACACACTTAACTGCGTTGATCATTGAAGACGAGCCTAAGTTAGGCGTCATCTATGACACAGTGTTAAGGCAGGCCGGTTATGAGACCGAGATCATCCGGCGCGGCGACGAAGCCTTGCAGCGCCTGCGCCACACCACACCGACCCTGATCCTGTTGGATATCCACCTGCCCTATGTCTCCGGTCTTGATCTGCTGAAGGTCATTCGGGTTACAGAATCGCTGGCAAAAACGCCGGTGATTGTGCTGACCGCCGATCTGTATCTGGCCCAAACGCTGGAAGATCAGGCGGACTACGTTTTGATCAAATCGTTTGGCGTCTCGCGGCTGCGCGAACTGGTCACCCGATTGGCTAGCGCCAACACCTCGTCCACCGGCAACGCTGACGCCACATGCTGATCGCGCCCAGCGATCGTCTCCGCGCCAAACAACGAATTGACGATCGCCTCTTCCACAGATTCCACTACCGCCCGGAATAGGCCATCGATTACCTTCACTTCATTGATCAACACCGTGCGGGCTGCTGTTAACGCGATCGGTTCGTGCTCAATCCGATTAGCTGTGCTGAACCCGATCACAAAATCCCCGCTGCCGTGACCGTAGTGACTGCCTACACGCGCCAGTCCCGCGCCTGCGCGCACGCACAACCGGTGGAGTTGCCGCGCCTCGAGCGGCGCATCCGTCGCCAGGACGATCATGATCGAACCTTGATCATCGCCGAGCGGCGCGTTGTGCGGATGGTGACCCTGGATTCCCGCTGCCAGCGCGCGGGAATGACTGGGTGGTTGCAGCGATCGGCCGATCGGCACACCGCCGATCACCAGATCGCGCGGCCGGCCAAAATTCGACTGCACCAGCGCGCCTAACGTGAAGCCTCCCAATTCGATCGGCAGGACGCGGCTCGCCGTGCCGATGCCACCCTTCCACCCGAAGCACAGCGTCCCCGTGCCCGCTCCCACCGCGCCTTCATGCACGGCCTCACTGGCAGCGAGTTCAAGCGCTGCGAACACATGCTCCGCACGAACGTGCCGTCCCTGTAGATCGTTCAAATAGCCATCGTTGGTTTCGCCGACGACGACATTAACGCTGCTCGTGGTAATGCCAATGTCAGGATTCTGCCGGATCGCGTACTGCACCAACGCGTCAGCGACAAGACCGACGTTGAGCGTGTTCGTCAACGCAATGGGCGATTCGAGCACGCCCAACTCGCGCACTTGCTCAAAGCCCAGCACCTTGCCATAGCCGTTGATCGTGTGCACCGCCGCATAGACCTTGGAACGAAAGACCTTCCCCGCGTGTGGCAGGATGACGGTTACACCGGTACGCACCGGACCCACGCCCGGTCGCAAAGCCCCCTCGCCGCTAACCAACGTCGTATGCCCCACGCGCACCCCGGCGACATCGGTGATGGTGTTGTGCAATCCCGTTGACATCTCGCCGATGATGAGACCGGCTTCACGGGCGCGCGGCCGTCGATTTGATTGTGTCATTTGCAAACTCCGCCAGCACGGGCCGATGATCCGATCCGCCGGAGGTGGGCCAGACTCGCGCTGCTACGGGTTGTAATTTGTCGCTGTAAAAAATGAAATCGATGCGCGCCAGCGGACGGCCCAGCGTAGTCGCCAAAGGTACCTCAAAGGGCAGTGTGTGCGCGTGACTGAAATCGGGGAATGTGAAACCCAGCCCCCAGCCCACCTCACGATAAGCATCAGCAAAGCGCCGGGCCAGGCGTTGGTAATCATCCGCCTGATCGGTCATGTTGAAATCTCCGGCGATGACCACTTCACCCGTGTCCAGGGCCACGCGCCGCAAAAGTTCATCCACCTCTGCACGATGCGGCTGCATGTCGAACAGCCAGCCCTCGTGTAAACGGAACGGATGCACCGGGTGTACGTTGTACAACACCAACGGCGTCCCATTCCAATCGATCTCGACCCGCTGATGTCCCAACGAGATCTTCCAGTACTCATCCTCCACGATTGGGTAACGACTCAGCACGCCCTGCCCCCAGATGGGGTTGACAAAGTTGGGATGCAGCGCCTGATAGGGATAACGATCGATCAATTGCGCCGCCACGGCTTCAGCCAGCGCCGGACTCACTTCTTGCAGCGCCACCACCTCGGCGTCCGCAGCACGGATGACATCCAGCATGGGCTGGATGTGGACACTCTCGGCATGAACGTTATAGGTCAAGAGCGGCAGTGACTGAGCGGCAGACTTAACGGGCACAGAACGCGGCAGGAAGAATCCGCCGTAGCTTAGCAAAAAGACCAGCAGGGCAGGCAGCGACACCAACCACATGAACCACCGCCGCCGCCAGAGGCTCAGCGGCACGATCAACAACGAGGGCAACAAGAGGAGCGGCAGCAGGTTACTGATCATCTCTACCGGCGGCCAGGTCGAACCGAGCAGCTTCAGCCCGACCCAGAGCGTGATGACCACACCGTACACGCCGGCGGCCGACCACGCAACGCGTAGCACAGCCCGTCTCATGCGCTGTGCAAGTTGTTTCCAAACAAGGTTATGCTTCATGGGGC
>JAUQXC010000592.1 GCA_030834825.1 Thermoflexales bacterium | reverse complement strand
ACTGCGCGCGGTCGGCGGTGGAGCCCTGGCGTATCTCGTCGAACTTCTCAAGCGGTAAGCCGCCGGGATTGGCCGTCGTTTTGAGCATCAGTGGCGGAACGGCGGAGATCAGCGCAGCCTTGGCCAATCGTTGCGTACCGTGGCGGCCGATATAGCGGGCCACTTCGCCGCCGCCCATCGAGAAGCCGATTAGAAAGACTTCTTTCAGGTCAAGCGTTTCGATAAGCTGCGAGAGGTCATCGGCAAAGATGTCCATCTCGTTACCATTCCAGGGCTGACTCGATCGGCCATGGCCACGACGGTCATGGGCAATGCAGCGATAGCCGTTGGAGGCCAGGAACATCATCTGAGCCTCCCAGCTATCCGCATTGAGAGGCCAGCCGTGGCTGAACACCACAGGCTGTCCTGTGCCCCAGTCCTTGTAATAAATCTGCGTACCGTCTTTCGTCGTAATCGTGCTCATTGTTTGTCTCCTTTTTTATCGGCGGGGTTTGTCGTCCGCTCATGTCCATCCAATTTGTCCACATAACCCTGGTGCTGTTTCCCACAATGAAAACTCAGCGGGTTGACGGTTATCACCGGTTTGAACGGGTTCAAGATTCAAATTTGGCTACTCTGACCATAAACGAAAAGGGATGGGCTATCATCGGCGTTGGGTGGATTTTTATCTTCACATCTTGGTGATCGGGTGAAGGATCATTTAATACCGTGAACTGTAGTCGCGACAAGAACAACGAGACCCGACTACAAAGTTACCACCCAATCTATGTCCATATTCATTTTTCCTCCTATACAGCGACGAACGTGCCCCGTAGTTCTGCGTGCAGCGGGCGGTGCCTGGCCAGATAGGCCCTCAGCGCCTCTATGCTTCGCTGAGTGTGCTGTTGGCGATTGCGCCCGTACTTCTGCGCCACGCCCTGTTCGGTGACAAAAGTCGTGGGGTAATAGCGCCCCGGTTGCAGCGGTTCATCACCGACAAAAATTTGCTGGACGCGTTGTCCGGGCGGATTTTCGATCTTGATGTAGGCGTTGAGCCCGAGACTGCGTTTGACGTAACCACCCATCTGGTCGTACGGATCGCGGGCAAACGTTCGTTCCAGATTCTCCTCCAGCATCGCAACAATTTCCTCGCCCGTCAGCTCGACCGTTGAGATGGGCGGGTTCATCGGGATCATGTTGTAGAGGTCATTCACCGTCACCTCTCCCGGAATGATGGGTGCGCCATAGCGCCAACCATTCGAGAAGGCCAATTGCGCGCCCGTGCTTTCCAGCACTGCCTGCAACAGGAAATTGTCCATCGTCGTTTCCAGCATGGTCGCTCGGTTGAGCGCAGTCGCCGTTTCACCCACAACCGTTGAGAGTTCTTCTTGATAAGGCGCGAGCGCCTGGTGGACAAGGTCAGCTACCGCGGGATCGGGATCTATCTGGGCTTCCACCTCAATCAGTTGGTGCCGATCGTCAGCGACACGCCCGGCCTCAATTTCCAGATCCCGACGGCCCAGGAAAGTACCATGGCAGCGCGACTGGATTACCAACGTTTTTCCCTGGAGGACCGGTTTATACAGGCGGTGATGGGTGTGGCCGCTCAGGCACACATCGATACCCTGCACCTCCGACACCAGCTTCATGTCCTGGGGAAACCCGAGGTGGGAGATGAGGACGACCAGGTCTACCTTCTCCTGGGTGCGTAGAACATGGATGATGGACGGGAGTTCTTCTCGACCCAGGGTGAAGTAGATCCCTGTGCTGAAGGAAGGTGGCATGGCCTTATCTACAATATTGGAGGCGATGCCCACGAGACCGATCCGTAACCCGCCGACTTCCTTCACGCGGTAGGGTGGAAAGAACCGCTCCCTGGTTGCCTGATCGTAAACATTGATGGACAGCATCGGATAGTTGAGTTTCGCTGCGCGCTGCTTGAAAGTCTCCGGACCATAAGCAAATTCCCAGTGGGCCGTCATGGCATCGAGACCCAATGTATTCAAGATAGGGATCAAAGCCTCTCCCTGCGTCTTCTGGGCGGGATAGGTGCCGTGGAGGGTATCGCCGCAATCGCAAAAGAGCGTGCGCCCCTGGTTCGCGGCGCGAATCTTCTTAACGATTGTGGCAATGCGGGCATACCCTCCCGCAGGGCGATAGACGGCCTGACTACCCTGCCAGAACATCTCCTGGTGTAGATCAAAATAGGCATGGCTGTCGTTCAGTTGAATGACAGTCAGTGAGGTTCTATTTGCCATTTTCTATACTCCTTTCATTGCAGCGTAATCCAAAATGCCAGCGCGGCAATAATCAATAGCACCGCCGTCATGAGCAACAAGGCAAGAAGCGAATTCTTCGAGGGACCTTCTTGCTTCAGTCTCGCGCATGTGCGCCGGATTTCAAGTTTATTGATCCCTTTCAGAAACCGGGACCATTTTCGAGGCGTGATCGCTGACAGTTCATTTACTGCACTACCTCTCTTATCTGGCGCTCTATCTCGGGCGTTATTTCCGTGGAGGAGGGGGAAGCTCCGTCCCTCCACGTTCTCCATTCTGCTCAATATCATCGATGAGCAGCTGCATCTCGGCTATTTCGCGGAACTGAGCCTCAATGATCTGATCGGCCAACTCGCGAACCCGTGGATCACTAATACTCGCGTTTCGTGCGTTGTTGATGGCAATTGATTGGTGTGGGATCATCGACTTCATGAAGCTAACATCCCCGATCAATGCCTGACTCCTCTTCACGTACAACAGGATTACGCCGAGCAGTGCGGCCAAAACTAGAATTGCTATTTTGGTTCCCTTTCCTTTGTACATCGACCATATGAAAGATAGCATCACGATGGTCATGACACACCCCATCACCAATGACGCGATCAGCCGATTTACACTGAATATTGCGTGGTCAAGTGAATAGATAAGCTGATACATCAAGAAGAACATGTGAACGTTGAAGTCGCGATCATGGCCGCGAATCGGCCCCAGCTCATTCCCCTCATTTGCTTTTGCTGTTCCATTTTTGTGCCTCCATAGTCTAATAGCGAAGGTGGTCTCAGTCCGTTTATACGCACGAACCCATAGACTCGCCCTTCAGGTGTGATTAACGCAAGACCGCGTAAAATGCCACCATATTTCTCATTTCTGACGACGGAAGAAGCCGCCTAACGTCTGAGCTCACCGGGGGCAATAGCCCATCCGCTAGAGCGACTTGTTAGGTGTGCCTCTCCTCCACCGAATCACGCTTCACTACTTCGGCGTCCGCCGCAGTAGTTCGCCGAATTTCCTCGCGCAAGGCGATCACCTCCTCTAAGAGGGCGGCCAGTTGTTTGGCACCCGCAAGCTCGGCTTCGTCATTCTCCGCGTCGCGGCCGATGAAGAAGGTTGCGAGCGTCGCCGTCACGTAGCCAAAGACGGCAAAAGCATACAGGGCCAAGAAGACGCACAGCACGCGCCCCTCGACCGTCTGCGGCCAATACTGCGAGCCCATCGTGGTCAGGATCATCGCGGTCCACCACAGTGCTTCACCGTAGCTCTTTATGCCGCCGGGAGCCACGCTCTCGAAGGCGTACATCCCGGCCGCGCCGGTGAGCGTGACCAGTACCGTGAGTGTGATAACGTAGCCGAAGCCCCGCCGACTCAGGCTCGCGCCGAGCGCACGCATGCCGCGGTTCAGCGAAGTGACGACGCGCAGCAAACGCAAACTCCGCCCCACGCGCGCCAGCCGGAGCAGCCCAAACACCCGGAAGACGCGGAAGAGGCGCAGCGCCGGTATCAGTAGCGATGTGGCGGTCAGCCAATTGCGCTTCAGGTAAGCGACCTTGTGCGGAGCCAGGACGAATTCCACCGCGAAATCGAGAATGAAGATGACCCAAATGATCGTGCCAATGATCTCGAACAACAGGCTCTCGCCCCAGATCAACTCCACGACCAACAGCGCCAACCATACGAAGGCGAGGACCAGCATTGGCGTTTCCAGCAAGTCCTCCAGGCGTCGGAGGAGCTCGTATCGCTCGTTTCTTAGTGCCTCCTCGATAGAGGCTGCCTCATCTTGCTTCTCGCTGGTGCTCACGTCGCTCATCGTCTCTCCTTCACTTCTGAATCGCCGGAAGCCCTGCCGCCTAACGCTCCGGAACAGCGGCGGCGTGCCAGCGACACCGGTTGTTATGCAGTACACCGGGAGTATTGGTT
>JAUQXC010000591.1 GCA_030834825.1 Thermoflexales bacterium | reverse complement strand
GCATTGGGCATTGATCGCTTTATCAACGACGAACACGGCCTTGACGTCTTGAAGCGCCTGCACTACGGCCCGACGGTGACCATCTGCGGCCTGCAAGCGGGGTACACCGGTGAAGGCATGAAGACGGTGCTGCCCAACCTGGCTTTCGCCAAGATCGACTGCCGGCTGGTGCCTGATCTGACACCGGAGTTGTGTATCGCGCTGTTGCGCGCCCATCTCGATCGGCGCGGCTTCACCGATATCGAGGTCGTACCGCTCAACGGTGAACATCCGGCCTCGTCTTCCGCGACGGCGTCCATCGTCACCGCCTGCCAAACCGCGGTGCAGCAGGTCTACGGTCACGCGCCCGTCATGATTCCGCTTAGCGCCGGCAGCGGCCCCATGTATCCACTCACGACGGCGCTCAACATACCCACGGTCATGGCCGGGGTGACCTATCCGGCCTCGCGCGCCCATGCACCCGACGAAAACATTCGTCTTGACGACTATTTTGAAGGCATCCACTTTATCAGGCACCTGATCGAGACATTTGCCCGGACGTAATTCAGACCCATCCGACTGCCCGTGTCCTGCGTAGCAGCGGCGGGCCGCCTGGCGTGAGCGAGATTATCGCCAGGTGCTCCCGGCGGATGGGTACATCCGCCGCCACCAAGCACTGGATGTACCCATCCAGTGTGAGCACTTCCCGATGAAGCCGGAAGAACCGTAATTCATAAACAGGATGAGATCAGACCCATGACGACCATTTTGACGGCCGAACAACTCGAGACGGTTCGCGCCAGTTGCACGGCGACTACGTACGGCGTGCCTCAGACGCTGGATTCCGGCACGTTTCAAGCACTGGCCACCAGTGGCTTGAACTTGAGCAAAGCCACACCCTTGATCTGTGCGCCCGGACAAGTGATCTGCTGGGAAGGTGAACCGGGCGATGAGATGTATCTGATCCGGTCGGGCCACGCGGCGATCACGAAAGGCAGCTTCGATGCGCCCATCGTGCTGGCCTGCCGGGGTTCCGGCGAGTTCGTCGGCGAGATGGCGCTGCTGGAAAATCTACCGCGCTCGGCCTCCGTGGTTGCGTTGGATGAAGTGTACTTGTATCAGGTGACGCGCGAAGACTTTCAGCGCATGTTGTCACACAGCACCAAACTCGACGTGGGCATGCTGCGCAAGCTCAGCTCGCGCCTGCGCGAAGCCGACGATCTGATCACCACGACAACGCACGCTCGGCGCTCATTGAGCAGCCAGGTCAATGAACTGGAAGCCGAGAACCAGCAGTTGATGGAGCTGCAACGCCTGCGCGAACAGACCACCGATCTGGTGGTGCATGATCTGCGCAATCCCCTCCACAGCATCATGGGCGCGGTCGGCATGCTGCAAATGATCCTGCCGCCCGCCATGCTGCAAGAGAACCGCGATCTTTTCAATTTGGTCAACAGCAACTGCGATCGGATGCAGCGGCTGGTCGATTCGCTGCTGGATATTTCCCGCATGGAATCGGGCGAAACAGAATTAAACCTGGAGCCCGCCAACCTGGCGCAGTTGATTCAGGCGGCGGTCAGCCGGCTCTCGTCAACTTTGCAGTCACGCGGCATCGCCTCCAGCGTCTTCATGCCCGCGCACCTGCCACCGGTGGAGATCGATGTGGATATGATCGATCGGGTGGTGGTCAATTTGCTCGACAATGCCATCAAGTTCACGCCCTCCGGCGGGCAGATCGGCGTGACCGCTGAAACACACGCCGATCACGTGGCCGTCAGCATCAACGACAATGGTTGCGGCATTCCGCCCGAACAGCGCCCACACATTTTTGAGCGTTTCGCGCGCGGTTCCAGCGAAGGTCTGCGCCCGCGCGGCTTCGGCCTGGGTCTGACGTTCTGCCGCTTGGCCGTGGAGGCGCACGGCGGCAAGATTTGGGTCGAAGACGGCGAGGGCGGCGTGGGATGCAAATCCATCTTCACACTGCCGCTGGAACACGTCGCGTAGATCAAAACAGGCCAAAGGAAGGGCGGCCTGCCGAATTTTGGGTAAATTCGTTCACCCGCCCAGACATCAAACGTACCACCCGCATTCGCGGCACTACCGCCGAGATCGATCAACGTGCCAAAGAACTTCGGCACAATCCAACCCCCGCTGAAGCATTGTTGTGGGCACGCTTGCGCGGTCATCAATTGAACGGCTATAAATTGCCCATGTCTGGCGCGTAGCGCCAGTGGGCCGCCTGGTGCCGACGGCAGCATCCATTGGGACAGTTCATCGCAAATTTCTGTTGTCCGGCTTGTCACTTGATTGTCGAACTTGACGGCCCCATTCACTTGCGGCAAATTCAACGGGATCAAGATCGAACGCAGCATTTTGAAAAGTTCGGCTATCGAGTCATTCGCTTCACGAACGAACGCGTGGAGCATGATCTGGAGAATGTGCTGAAAGACATTGCGGCGGCTTGTCAGCAGTAAGGCAGGTGACAGGCCCCCTCCCTGTCCCTCCCCCAATCCCGTGTCCGCCGCCCAGCGTGCCGCCAGGCTCCGGTGGAGCCTGGGTACGGCAAAGCGGCGGGACGGCTGGCCGATTGGGGGAGGGCACTTGTCGCCCCTCGATCATAGCGTTGGCATAGGTGGGGGCTGCTGCGTTTGACCCGCGCCTTCTTTCTGCGCTATACTAGCGACGTCTTCCCTGCGGTTGAACCTTATGCTCATCAGCTCGATCAGAATCGCACTTTCATTGCCCTGCTCGTCAAAACAATCCGCACCTACGAGTCTATCAATTCGCTATTCGTATGGAAAATGATATGAAATTTACATCATCGTGATCAGGATTTGGAGATGACGATCATACTATGGCAAATGTAACTAAAGAATCTTTTCTAAAGAACTTATCACAGAGATACGGCACGATACGCAAGCTTGATGGGAGCCTTTCATTGTATGAGGTGGGTGATGGCGCAGCAAGAGTATATAGTCGCTACTCGAAGATACATAGCAAAAATCAAGCGTTCTATGGTCTCCGGGAGGAGGATTTAAGAAAACTAGAAGGTCATGCTGCGGTCATCTGTTTTCTTTGGGAAGATCAGAAGGAACCTTTAAGCATTCCATTTTCGGAATATGAAGATGTATTTCACTCAACGACACCCGCTGGTGATGGTCAATATAAGTCTCAAATCTACCTGAAGGGATCCGGTGCTGAGCTCTATATTGCTGGCGCTGGACGGTTTAATGTCGAAGCTTATTTTGGATGGAATGAGATCGATTCTCTAGTATATCCTTCGCAATATGGACCAATCCCCGATTTCACCCATTCACAGATACAAACGCTTCTCGGATCGATTGGGACAATTAAAGGATATGATGTGTGGATTCCACACAATGATCGTTCTAAATTGGGATGGGCTTCGGCTAATGAATTTGCGTGTTGTGACACATTACCTCATGGATATGAATCAGTAGGGCACATTTTGCAGGAGATTGATGTAATTTGGATTGAGCGCGGATCAACTCATTTGAGAGCGTTATTCGAAGTTGAGCATTCTACTCCGATATATTCGGGTTTGTTGCGTTTTAATGATATTCACTTGGTAGTTCCCAACCTTCACCCTAGATATAGTATTGTTGCCAATGATGCTAGACGGGCCGCATTTGTCAGACAAATTAACCGGCCAACTTTTCGTGCAAGTGGTCTCGACGACCTCTGTACATTTTTCGAGTATGTAGATGTGGCGAAATGGCATATTCGGATGAAGAAGGATGAGCAGAAATGATTGCCCGCAACAAATCTATCGAGACAGTCTGGGTAGTCGTTGTGGTAAAGGGTGGATTTCCCGTTTCTGTGGAAGTTCATCGCGATCGAAAAATCGCTAAACAGCGAGAACGTTTCTTAAGCAAAGACTTGAGAGAAGCATACGATGAAATTGGTTTATTTAAGATTGAGATTGGGGCACAAGCGCCTGATTAGGTCGACAAGGACGTGGTGTTCCAGCTGTACCATTAATCGTAATCGGTGTTGATTGTTAATCGGACTTATTCTTACCTCACCCTGGTGGGAGAGGGTCGAGGTGAGGGAGATCAACATCGAGAGTGCCTCTGTCGCCATCTAATCCATCCTTAACGCTGGTTCCGTTTCCAGCGACCCACTTATCGATAACGGCAGGTCGCTGGGCTGGCCGAGATCGTTGGAAGCGGATTAGATGTGAGGTAGCCTGTGAACGACTAATCTATCTTGCTTGATCCTCCCGGAGGCGCTTCGCGCAACCTCCGGGAGGATTTCCGTTTGAAACAAAACAGGCCGAGGGCTTTCGCCTTCGGCCTGTTTTTCCTGATTTACCAACTACCACTCTAGATCATCATCACTTCATTCTGCGGCTCTTCCAACTTGGGCGGCTCTTCCATTTGATCCGGCTTAAGCGAGTTGAAGTTAAGGTTGCCTTCCACCAGATCGATCTCTACCGTGGCGCCCTTTTCGAACTTACCCGCCAGGAAGCCGTCGGACAAAACATCCTCCACTTCGTTCTGGATGACACGCCGTAGGGGGCGCGCACCAAACTCAAAGTTGTAACCGCGATCGGAGAGATATTGCTTGGCGGCTTCGGTCGCTTGAAGCTTGATGTCCTGCTGCGCGATGCGCTCCTGCACCTTGTGCAATTCCAGATCGACGATGGATTTGATCTCGTCGCGCGTCAACGCGCGGAAGACCACGATCCCGTCGACCCGATTCAGGAATTCGGGCCGGAAGGCTTTCTTCATCTGCGCCATCAGCTTCTCGCGCATCTCGTCGTAAGTTTCCTGCTCCTGCTTGGCCTCTTCCTTCTTCACCACGAAGCCCAGCGACGTATTGCGGCGGATCATCTCGGCGCCAATATTGCTGGTCATGATGATGATGGCGTTGCGGAAGTCCACCTTGCGTCCGCGCGCATCCGACAGATGGCCCTCTTCCATGATCTGCAGCAGCATGTTAAACGCCTCAGGATGCGCCTTCTCGATCTCGTCGAAGACGATGATCGAGTACGGGCGGCGGCGAATCGCTTCGGTCAATTGACCGGCGTCTTCATAGCCGACATAGCCCGGGGGCGCGCCGACCAGGCGCGCGACGGAATGGCGCTCCATGAACTCGCTCATGTCGAGCTGCACCATCGCTTCTTCGCTGCCGAACATGAACAAGGCCAGCGCCTTGGTCAACTCGGTCTTGCCCACCCCGGTCGGGCCGAGGAAGATGAAGGAACCGATCGGGCGTTTGGGATCCTTCAAGCCTGTGCGCGCGCGGCGCACCGCTTTGGAAATCGCCACGATCGCTTCGTCCTGCCCGACGATGCGCTGATGCAGATCAGCTTCCATGTGCACCAGGCGCGCCGTCTCCTCACCGGCGATTTGGGTCACCGGGATGCCCGTCCACATCGCCACCATCTCGGCAATGTCCTCGGGCAACAAGCGCGGCGCATCGATAGACTCGGGATTCCACGGCGCGCGCAGCACAGCGATCTCACCCTGCAATTCTTCTTCGCGCACCCGCAGATCGTCGGCATCATCATACCGTCGCTCTTCCAACGCCTGTTCGTGATCGCGCTGCGCCGACTTGAGCTCGCCCATCGCCTGCTGCAACCGCTTGGTCTGCGGCGCCTTGTACATGCGCACCCGCGCCGAGCTCTCATCGATCAAATCGATGGCCTTGTCGGGGAGGAAGCGATCGGTGATGTACCGTTCGGCCAACACCGCCGCCGACTGGACCGCTTCATCCGTAATGCGCAGCTTGTGATGGCTTTCATAACGCGGACGCACCCCTTTGAGGATTTCCACCGTTTCCTCGATCGTAGGCTCTTCCACCAGAATCGGCTGGAAGCGGC
>JAUQXC010000590.1 GCA_030834825.1 Thermoflexales bacterium | reverse complement strand
GGCGCTCGCTGGATCGATCGGCTGGTGGTGGTTGCCGTTCCTCACTCTGCCGCTCGCGTTTCAATTGGTACGGACTGTGTTGCACGGACAAGCCGGGCCTGCTTTGAACAAGACCCTGGGGCAAACGGCACAGCTGCATTTGTGGTTCGGCATTGCGTTGTCGCTCAGCATTCTGCTGAGCTGATTCGCCGAAGTTACTGGGGGTTCTCCAGGAGTCGAGGCTTGCCCATACTCGCCGCTATGTGGCGGTGGGCAAGCCTCGACTCCAATTTGCGAACACCCAGCTAATTCATATTCCGCTCAACCACGGTGAATCAGGCGCGAGTTTGAGCTGAAGCGCATACATCTGCACCGTATTGCGCACCTCCACCAGCAACGCATCGATCGAGGTCTGGGGATGCAGGCCCAGTAATAACGCATTATCCTGGTCCAACACCAACAACAAATGCAAGCCGCTTTCTCCGGCAATCAAAGAATAGTGCAGCGCTCCGCCACGGAGTTCTGTAGAGATGCGCTCACCCAAGGACAGCAGCGCCGCACCCATCGCCGATTTCCGATCGAGCTCTGTGTCCGCCAAAAAACTGGCCCGTGCCAGGCCGGATGAATTCAACCACACGATCCAGCGCACACCCATCAACCGATTGGCAATCTCGCTCAACGTCTGAACCATGAGTGAATCCGGCTGCGATGTGAGCAATTCTTTAAGCCGCTTCTTAAACATTTTTGCCCCCGTTACGACCAATACGTCTTGATGTGAACCACACCCGTCACCCCAGTGATGCGAACCACGCACGCGGCTGCGTCTTTCGGCCGAACCGTATAGACAGTCGCATCGCCGTCGGTAGCCAGGGCGGCTTCCTTCAGGCCCGGACTTGCCGCGATCCATGGAGCGAGATCAGCTGGTTTTGCCTGAAACGTGACGACGAACTCTCGCGTCATGGCCGAACCGTTGACTTCAATCTTCTCGTCGGTGCGATTAGCCGGGAACTCCGCCAGGCGGCACCACGTCATGACTGTTTGTTGCGCGTCACCACCACCGGAACCACCGCAAGCCGCCAGCGCCGAGAGACACGTGATCACTACCATAAGCCCACTTACAAAGCGAACCACACGACCAGTGCACAGCTTCATCGTTAATCTCCTGGCTGGTTCTGTAACACAAAAACGCGAGCTGATTGGCCCGCGTTTGGTGTACCCCTGGTGAGAATCGAACTCACGCCACCGGCTCCGGAGGCCGGTGCTCTATCCGCTGAGCTACAGGGGCGTCTACGCCGTTAGTTTACCACAGGCGCAGGGGTTCTGCAACGAAATCAGTGAATGAATGGCTGAGCGGCTCACCGGGCATTCTTCTCATTTGCCCACGGAAGGTTTTTTGCGGGTACACTCTATACACATTATTTGCAACGTCCATGACCGAGGTGCTGGATCGGACAGGAAAAAAGTGAGGTGAGAGGATGCGTTACTACGCCCTGGCTTGTGATTATGACGGCACGCTGGCCCATAATGGTCAGGTGGATGAAGAGGTGATCGCTGCGCTAAAGCGAGTGCGCAGCTCCGGGCGAAAGTTGATCCTGGTTACGGGTCGCGAATTAGACAGTCTCAAACGTGTTTTTTCCGAACTTGAGCTGTTCGATCGGGTGGTGGCAGAGAACGGCGCATTGTTATATCGACCCACCACGCGCGAAGAGAAAGCCTTGGGTGAACGACCGGAACCCAAATTAATTGAGCGGCTGCGCCAACGCGGCGTCGCCCCACTTTCGGCGGGACAAGTCATTGTGTCCACCTGGGAGCCTTATGAGAAAATTGCGTTGGAAGCCATCCGCGACCTGGGGCTGGAATTGCAAGTTATCTTTAACAAAGGGGCCGTCATGATTCTGCCCTCCGGCGTCAACAAGGCCACCGGGCTGACCGCGGCGCTGAGCGAATTGAATCTGTCGGCACACAACGTCGTGGGGATTGGCGACGCGGAGAACGATCATGCCTTTCTGAGCCAGTGTGAATGTGCTGTTGCCGTCGCCAACGCGCTTCCGATGCTCAAGGAACGGGTCGACTTCGTGACACCAAGCGATCACGGCACGGGTGTCATCGAGTTGGCCGATCAGCTGGTGGAATCCGATCTGATCGAGCATGAGTCATTATTGACCCGGCACGAAATTCTGCTGGGAACACGCGAGGAGAAGCAGGAGGTACGGCTTAAGCCCTACGGCATTAACATTTTGGTGGCCGGAACCTCGGGCAGCGGCAAATCGACTTTTGCCACCAGCTTTTTGGAACGCTTGCTTGAGCGTGACTATCAATTCTGCATCATTGATCCGGAAGGTGATTACCAGAATTTTGGCGCCGCCGTGGTATTGGGCGACGTGAAACAAGCGCCGTCGGCTGATGAAATCTGCGCCTTTCTGGAAAAGTCCACGCAAAGTGTCAGCATCAACCTGCTGGGCGTGGGCCTCGAACACCGACCGGCGTTTTTTAAAGAGCTATTGCCGGCCCTGTTGGCATTACGCTTGCAAACGGGCCGCCCGCACTGGATTATCATTGATGAGACACACCACCTGTTGCCTGCTGATTGGGCCCCGGCCCCGCTCGCGTTGCCTCAGGAAATGCATGGACTTATGCTGGTTACGGTTCATCCCGATGAAGTTGCGCCGGCTATTCTGGCCTCTGTGAACACCGTGATCGCCATTGGGGGGACACCCGCTCAAACGATTCAGGGGTACAGCAAAACGATCGGGCAGAAGCCGCCCAAAGTTCCTGCTGGAAAACTCCCACCAGGCGAGGCCATCATCTGGCGGCGAGATCTGGCGGCCCAACCAGTCCGCTTTCGCAGCATTCCACCGCAGGCTGAGCACCAGCGCCACATCCGTAAATATGCCGAGGGCAAGATCCCTGAAGAGGATATCTTCTATTTCCGCGGACCTGAGGGGAAACTCAAACTGCGCGCCCAGAATCTGCTCATCTTTCTTCAATTGGCGGAAGGGATCGACGATGAGACCTGGCTACATCACTTGCGGAGGGGCGATTACTCCGATTGGTTTCGCAAGGCGATCAAAGACGAAGAACTGGCGAACGAGGCCGAAAAAGTGGAAAAGAGGGCCGATGTATCTCCGAAAGAAAGCCGGGCGCTCATCAAAGCGCTGATTGAAGCGCGTTACACCAGGCCTGAATAGGGTCCAGCGGGTCAAGTATCTCAAGTAAGCCACTGATTATCGCTTCGCTGTATTGAATGCTCCTGCTAGCTGAAAAGCGCCGAGTAGAGCTTGATCGCTGAAGGCTGAAAACTGGCCACAGACTACTCCTTCCGGCTTAACCCCGCGTTCTATTTGACAAGTCGTGGCGCGTCAAGTAAGATGCAATCGAACATACGTATCATGTTGATCTAAATACACTGGCTCCTCTGGATTAGACCGGATAGAGAAACTGGGTTTCTACAACTCGGCATCAATTCCATTTGGAACGTAGAAACCCGGTTTCTGAATCGACCATTTTCCGTTAATGCCAGATGCCAGTACGTGGAGAAACTGAATGGCCCCCAGAGATAAAAATTCATTCAATATCGGCAAGGTGCGCGCCATCGATATCGATCACGAAATGCAACAGGCGTATCTGTCCTACGCCATGAGCGTGATCGTAGCCCGCGCCCTGCCCGACGCCCGTGACGGCTTGAAGCCCGTGCACCGCCGCATCCTGTACGCGATGCACGACATGGGCTTGCAGCCCAATACGCCCTACAAGAAATCGGCCCGCATCGTCGGCGAGGTGCTGGGCAAGTATCACCCGCACGGCGATGCCGCGGTGTATGATGCCATGTCGCGCATGGCGCAGGATTTCTCCATGCGCTATCTGCTGGTCGACGGCCAGGGCAACTTCGGCTCGGTGGATGGTGATGCACCTGCCGCCATGCGCTACACCGAAGCGCGCCTGGCGAAGATGGCGACCGATCTGCTCGGCGACATCGAGAAGAACACCGTCGATTTCACGGCCAACTTCGACGGCACGCTCAAAGAGCCCAACGTGCTGCCCGCCGCCGTCCCGAATCTGCTCATCAACGGGGCCACTGGCATCGCCGTCGGCATGGCGACCAACATTCCGCCGCACAACCTGAGCGAAGTGTGCGAAGCGATTGCCTATCTCATCAACCGCTGGGACAAGATCGATCGGGTCAGCGTGGACGATCTCATGAAGTACGTCAAAGGGCCGGACTTCCCCACCGGCGGTGTGATGTTCCGCTACAACGAGACGGTGGAAGGCGGCGATGCTCTGCGTGCGGCGTATGCCACCGGGCGCGGTCGCGTGATCGTTCAAGCTCGGGCTTTCATCGAAGAAGCAGAACGCGGCAAAAGCCGCATCATTGTGACCGAGCTGCCCTATCAGGTGAACAAGAGCAGCCTGATCGAACGCATTGCCGATCTGGTCCGCGACGGCAAGATCGAAGGGATTACCGATCTGCGGGACGAGAGCGACCGCACGGGGATGCGCATCATCATCGAGCTCAGCCGCACCGTCACCGATCCCAAAACGATCCTCGGTCAATTGTTCAAGTACACGCCGATGCAATCGACTTTCGGCATCATCAACCTGGCCCTGGTCGACGGCGAACCGCGCCTGCTGACGTTAAAGCGCATGCTGCAGCTCTTCGTCGAGCACCGGCAGGTCATCGTGCGCCGCCGCAGTGAGTTCGATCTGGCCCGCGCTAAAGAGCGCGCGCACATTCTGGAAGGCCTGCTGAAAGCCCTGGCCAATCTGGACGAAGTGATCCGCATCATTCGCCGCAGCGCCGACGCCGATGCGGCCAAGGAAACGCTGATGAAGCGCTTCCGGCTCAGCGACATTCAGACCACGGCCATTTTGGATATGCCGCTGCGCCGCCTCGCCAAATTGGAACGCGAGAAACTCGAAGCCGAGTACAAGGAAAAGAAAGCCCTCATCAAGTACCTGGAAGACCTGCTGAAGGATCCCAAGAAGATCCTGGGCGTCATCCGCGACGAGATGCATAAGCTGAAGGAGAGATACGGCGACGCGCGCCGCACCCAGATCGTCGAGGCGGAAATGAAGAAGGGTGAAGTCATCACCGCACACGATCTGGTCAAAAGCGGCACGGCCTGGGTCATCGCCTATGAAGACGGCCTGCTTCATCGGAATGGCGAGGAACTGGAATTGCTGGAGGACAAGGCGCCCACTGCGTTGGTGCGGGCTGACATGCGCGACAACCTGGTCGTCATCACCGAAGGCGGACGGGGTGGTGTCATCGGCGTGCATCAGATCTCGGATGAACCGATGCCGGCCGCCGAGGTCGTCGGCGTGCCGAGCGGGCAGCGGGTGGTGGCCACCCTGGCGCTACCATTGGGCGTGAGTGAGCTGCCTGGCTATCTCTTCCTGACAACCCGGTTGGGAGTGGTCAAACGTGTGACCTTGAGCGATCTGGCGAAACAGTTCGGCACCTTCAGCGTGATGAACATCGCCGAAGACGATGCCATCGTTTCGATTCGCGTGTCACACGGGGAAGGTGAAGTGCTGCTGGTCACCGCGCGCGGCCAGACCATCCGTTTCATCGAGGAAGACGTGCGCCCGATGGGCTTCAACGCGGGCGGGGTGGCAGGTATCAAGTTGGTGAATGAGGATGTCGTCGTCGGCGCCGACATCGTGCAGCCGGATAGCGAAGTGGCCCTCATCACCGAACAGGGCGTCGGCAAACGTTCGGGCATGAACGACTTCCCCAAGCAGGGTCGCGCCGGGCAAGGCGTAATCGGCATTCGGGTGGACGAAGAAGACGCCGTAGCCGGCCTGGTGATTGCGGGAATTAAAGATGAGATACTCATCACCACGTCGCGGGGCAAATCGAAGCAGGTGAAGCTGAAAGTCTTCAAGAGCCTGGGACGCGCAACCGGCGGCTATAACGTGCAGCACGTGATCAAGAATGAAATCATCACAAGCCTGATCAAACCGGTGGAGCGCATCACTTTGCCGGAACCCGCCGAGCCACCCGCGACCGAACCAGTGCAAATGGAATTAGCCATCGAAGCGCCGATCCAGAAACCCGCCATCGAGAAACAGCCCGTGAGGAAAGCGACAGCGTCTGTCCCCAAAAAGCCGGCGGTCAAGGCAGCCGCAGCTAAAAAGCCGACGACCAAGAAGCCTGCCAGCAAGAAACCAGTGGTTAAGTCGAAGAAGAAACCCGTCAAGGCGCGATGAACGTCTCGCCGGCACAGGTGAGATCACATAGACCCTCAAGGGACACGCCCTTGAGGGTCTATGTGTTGCGCTGAACTGTCAGGCGCAGCGTGCTGTTACATCTGATGATTCTCGATAATCTGGGCGATATCTTTGACAATGGTCATGGGCTTAAAGGGCTTCACCCAAAAATCGGTCGCGCCGACCGCTTTGGACTGTTCACGCCGCTGTGGGGTATCCAAGGCGGTCAGCATCACGATGGGCTTCTGCGCGGTCGCCGGCATCTGCCGCAACCGCTTGCACACTTCAATGCCGTCCATGCCGGGCATGGAAATATCCAACAGCACAAAGTCGAGCGGCGTCTGCGCGGCCAGCTCCAGGGCGCTCTCACCATCGGGCGCAGAGTAAAAGAGCCATTCCGGCTGCTCCAGTTCGATCAACAGCTTGACCACGTTGACCGTGTTCGGTTCATCATCGACAAACATGATACTGGTGGGCATAGACTTATTTCAGTCCCAAAACTTGATAGGCTTCCACCGCTTCAGCGATGCCTTTCAACCGCAAGGCCGCCACGGGGTCGGCTTCAATTTGATCGCGAATGAGCGCATACGTCGCTGCGCTGATCAGAATCTGATTGCCCTCGGCGGCTCCACATAGGCGTGCCGCGAGATTGATGTGCCGCCCAATAGCCGTGTACTCCAACCGCTGCGCCGATCCGAAGTTGCCGACGATGACTTCGCCGGTGTCGAGGCCGATCCCAATTGGGGGCAGCTGCGGCCAGCGCTGCATCAGGGCGTGATGCGCCTGCCGCATCTCACAGGCGGTCTGCACGGCGCGTAAGGCATGATCGGGCTGCGGCAAGGGCACGTTGTAGAGCGACATGACGCCATCCCCAATGAACTTATCGAGCGTGCCATCGTGCTTCCGCACGATCTCGGTCATGGCGCTGAGGTGATCGCTTAAAATTTGCACCAGCAGCTCTGGAGCAACCTCTTCGGAGGTCGCGGTGAAACCGCGGATGTCGGAAAACAGCGCGGTGACGACCACCCGCTCGCCCTTAAGCCAGTCACGTTCCGGCATGGCCAGCATGCGATCCATGATTTTCGATCCGACGCGCCGCCCAAAGGCTTCGCGCAGCCGCTGGATTTGCAGACCTTCAAAAATCGCCGTGTCGATCTGGCTGGCGATCGCTGAGAGCAAACGGCGATCCACCCGTGTGAACTCCGACCGCCCCACCCGATTGATCACGCCCAGCACGCCAATGATCCGTTCGTTCAAAATCAACGGCAGACAGATCAACGAGCGAATCGGTCCCACGTCACGGCTGCGCACGGCGGGCGCACCATGCTGGACGGCCTCACCGGCCGCTTCCTGGACCAGCTGATACTGATCGGTCATCCGCAGCAAATCGCGATTGGTCGCTGCGCGCAGCTCCAGCTGATGTCCGGCGAGATCGTACAGCATAATGAAGCCGGCTTCGGCCGGTACCGCACTGCATAGCTCCAGCAACACGGCATCCAACATCTCGTTGAACGGCAACCCTTTATCGCGAATACGATCAATCGTGTACAGCGTGCGCAATTCCTGCTGTTCAAAGCGAAGTTCGTGAATCGTCTTCAGATGCAACAGGGCTGAATCCAGCTCGGCAATGCCCACCGCGAATAAGGACAATTCGTCTTCGGCAAAGGGGCGTTCAACGTTCGCCACGAGCAGCGCGCCCAACGTGCGGTCTTTCACCCGCAACGGCGCACCCAGCCAGTGCAAGTGACTAAGTGGATCGGCTGAGTCGATGGCCGACAGAGGTTGAGCGGCTGGCAGGTTACAAGCCGCTTGTGACAACTGCTGCAACGTGCTGTGACCGGTGGGCGTCAATAGGCCCACCCGATCGACCAGCGAACGGATCTCTAGCTGCCCGGTATCCGGATCGAACCAGCTCAACAGTCCGATTTCCGCTTCCAACGCCTGCAAGATGAGCGAAACCGAGGTCGTCATGGCCTCGATGTCATCTGCCGCGGTGTCACACGCCGCATCAATTGCCAGCATGAGATCGACCTGCTTTATAGACAAACCGAGTTGATCCTCCACAGATTTTGACTCAAGCGCAGACATGGCCAGCTCCCAGCACAACCAAGCGTGAGTATACACTGCCGTGCTGAAAAGGCAAGGCCGCACGCAAAAACTCCCTATGACTGCGTCCAGCATAGGGAGTTGACTACCACGTGAAAAACTGGATGACCTTGAATCTTTAAGATTGGCGATAGTTTTCTCGGGCAACAAAAGTTAACCTGAGAGAACACAATGAGATTAATGGATCTCGCCAGCCCGATCAATTCTCCTTTGCTTAGAGGTGGCGCCACAGCATAAGGTTGTCTCTGCCAGCCATCACGTTGCCCTCACTATAGCCTTTTTCCGATGGCACGCCATTGAGTTAGAGTTGTGAAAGTGTTGGGGTTTTATTTGGCCGAATCCGTGTGCAACGGTTGAAAGCCACGCCCTAGTATCTCCTGTGCCGGCATCACCATGACAAATGCCTCCGGATCATGCTTGGCGACCAACGCTTTGAGCTGATTGACCTCGGTGATGGTCAACGCCACAAGCAGTACCGGATGCGGCTGGCCTGTGTAAGCGCCCGTGCCCGTTAGGTTGGTTACTCCCCGGTGCAGTTCGCTCAGAATTGACTTGCTCAGCTGTTCGCTGTGTTGCCCGCCGATAATGAGCGCCACCAATTGCGCCCGTTTTCCACTGCCGCGATACCAGGCCCGTTGTCTATTTTTCGCCTTTAAACCTTCTGCCGCAAAAATGGCCGAGAGTGTCTGCGCCACTCCTGAATCGGCATAACGTGGCAACACTTCGCCTGTGGCGTGTTGCAGTCCGACTGTGCCTAAGCCAATCGCAAACACCAGCGTAAGAAATATGACACCAGCCGCGAGCACAATCTCGCCGGAAATTGGCCCAATGGCACTGCGCTGGGTAAATTCGAACCAGCTGGTCAGCGGCGTGGGAAACAGCGCCGATTTTGCGACCCAGGCCAGAGATAAAACAACGTAGATCCACATATAGTTACGCCGGAAACGCCGGCCAACCGCTTCCCAGATCGAAACGGTGAAATGGGGGTACAGTAAATTCTCGGCCATGGCTTCGGCCCAGTCAGCCGCTGGACCAAACGGCGGCACAAACATCGCGGCAAAAAAATCTGTTTCCATCAACCGGACTCGTGAAGCAAATAGCTCGTAATAACGATAGCGCCGCGCCTCAATATACAAGAACAAGGTAATGAGCAGCATGTTGAGAATAATCACGCCATGATGGCCGGAAGCATTGCCTAAAGCAAAGGAAATTACTGCCCCTGC
>JAUQXC010000589.1 GCA_030834825.1 Thermoflexales bacterium | reverse complement strand
CAGGGTGTGCTGCACCAGATGGTGCGCAAAAGCGTAATCGAACTGGCTGCGACTGCCGGTGGTGTGCACCAGACGCCGATCGAGCAGTTCGTTGAGGGCCTCCAGTACGGCGGCTTCGTTCCAGCCGCCCACTTCGCGAGTTAGCTCCAGCGAGAAACTGGGACCAATCACTGCGGCTATATCGGCGACCGCGCGCGCCGTCGTGGACAGACAGCTCAAGCGGCGGGAGATAACGGCCTGCAGTCCCCGTGGCAGTGTCTTGCGCCGTAAGGCAGCGCGCTCAACAGAACTTCGCGCATCCAGCTGGTCGCACTCCAACCAATGTTGAATCAACATGACGGCAAAAAGTGGGTGGCCTTCGCTCATTTCACACAGCTGCGCCACCAAGTCAGGCGACGGCGCGTCGTTCCGGGCCGGACTGCTCGATCGGGTTGAACCATCACCGCGCAGCGCCGACGTCAACAGGCTCCTAATCGCCGCATTGGGCAGTCGGGCCAGCGCCAGATGATCGACCAACAGTTCCTGCTGCAAACGACGCCGGGACTGTCGCAAGGGATGAGCGCGCGGCGTTTCTTCTTCGCGATAGGTCGCCAGAATCAGGAGGCGGCAAGCCGCCGCGCGCCGCGCCAGAAATTCCAGCAACGAAATCGTAGCCTCGCCCGCCCATTGGAGATCCTCCAGAATGAGCAACGCCGGCCGGGCCTGTGACAACTTCTCCAGACAGGCCGCCAGTGCGTCAAACAAACGCAATCGTTCGCGTTCCACGTCCAGTGGAGCTAAACCCGGCAAAGTTCGTTGACGCTTGAGTTCCGGAATCAAAGTGGATACGGCGGCCAGGCGAAGCGGCTCGATCTCGAGGGCGGCCACCAACGGCAGCGCCGCGCGTATCACCTGCACGACGGCCTGGTAGGGATGAATCTCTTCCGACGAGGTACTGCCACTAAAGACGCGCCCGCCCTGTGCCTCGGCGATCAAAGCCAGTTCATTCACCAGACGTGTCTTGCCTATGCCGGCCTCGCCCCCCACCAACACCAGACCACCGTGCCCGCGCGCGGCCCGGCTCCAATGTGCTTCCAGCTGCTGCACTTCCATCTCACGCCCGCTGAACGACAGGTTGACCTCTGGGTGCGAAGATTCGTGTGAGGGGGTTACGCGGTAGTCAATCGTTGCAGCGGGCGGCGCCCATTCTGTCTCAAGCAGTGCGCTCTGCACAATGCGTTCATAAAGCAGTTGCGTTTCCGGCATGGGCGTCACCGCCAGCTCCTGCAGCAGGATCTGCACAAAACGCTCATACTCCTGCAAAGCGCCGGCCCGATCGCCGCATTCGTAACGCAGGGTAATCAACTGGCGGAAGACATCCTCGCGCACCGGATCGCGTGCCAACAGCTGTTGGGCATAGCCGATGGCTCCGGCAAAGTCACGTTGAGAGCGGCATTTCATGATCAGGCGCGTGACACCGGCAAAGTAGAGATCGCGCAACCGCTCGCGTTCGAAGAACAGCCAATCCTCGTAGATCGTTTCCAGCAGATCGCCGCCATACAACGCCGCCGCCTCGGCCAGCGTCTCATCGCGAGTGCTGAGCCGTTCAAACTCTTCCACATCCAGCCAATATTCAGCGTGGTTATTCCAGTGCAGGGTGTTGCCCGCGCTGACCAGCCAGGGCTGCGTGGCGCGCGGCAAAATTCGTTGCAGCTGATGGAGATGCCGGCGCAAGTTGGCGCGCGCCGCGCCTTCGCTTTCATCCGGCCACAACGCAAAGGCGATCTGGGCGCGTGTCACCGGCTGGGCACGATGCAGCAGCACATAGGCCAGGAGCGGAATAGTTCTGGGGGGAGCGCTCAAGCGCAGTGGACGTTCGTCGACGCGGAGTCTAGGCTGTCCCAATAATGAGATAGATAACATCATGTCTTCACAGTAAAAGAGTATCCCGTTGTGCCTGCATTGTATGACAGCTTAGCCAAAATGCAATAGGAAAAGCGGACAGAATTATTAAGACCCATGCCCAGCCCGTGAGACCCACAGCCTTACAGACCGGGCGTGGGTCTCACGGGCATAAATCACGATAATCACAATAGCTGAAACTCGGCTACAAAGTGGCGTAGCAATTCCGGTGCGTGTGTGATCTTCAAGCCGGGCAGTGTCTCCTTTTTCTCTTTCACGCGCGTACAAACCTCCACCACATAATCGAGGTGACTTTGAGTGTACACGCGGCGCGGAATCGCCAGACGCACCAACTCGGTTTTGGGATAATGCCACTCGCCGGTGTCAGGATCGGCGGCGGCAAACATGACACTGCCGATTTCCACGGTACGAATGCCGCCTTCCAGGTATAGCGCCACCGAAAGCGCCTGCGCGGGAAATTCAGATTGAGCCAGGTGCGGCAGTAAACCTTTGGCATCGATGTACACGGCATGGCCGCCCGGCGGCTGGACGATCGGAATTCCCACCGCACTGAGTCGCTCACCCAAATACTGAACCTGCCCTACGCGATAGGTCAGGTATGCTTCGTCCATGCCTTCGCGCAGGCCGACAGCCAATGCCTCCAAATCGCGCCCCGCCAGGCCGCCATAAGTCGGGAAGCCTTCACGCAAGATCAATTCATTCTTCACCCGTTCGAACAAATCGGCGTTACGCATGGCCAACAATCCGCCGATGTTGACGATGGCGTCTTTCTTGGCGCTCATCAAAAAACCGTCGGCGTAGGAAAATTGTTCGCGCACGATCTCCGGGATCGACTTGAGCGCGTAACCTTCTTCGCGCTGCTGAATGAAGTAGGCATTTTCGGCGTAGCGCGCGGCATCCAGGAAAAAGGGAATGCCGTACCGATGATAGAGATCGGCCGTGGCGCGCAGGTTGTCCAGCGACACGGGCTGCCCGCCCGCTGAGTTGTTCGTGATCGTCATCAACCCGATCGGGATGTGCACGGCCCCTACGGTTTCAATAAATCGTTCCAGCTTGGCCAGATCCATGTTGCCCTTAAAGGGATGGATCACCGCCGGATCGTACGCTTCGTCGATCACCAGATCGACCGGTTTGCCACCCCGCGCGCGGATGTTGGCGTGCGTCGTATCGAAGTGTTGATTGCTGGGCACTTCC
>JAUQXC010000588.1 GCA_030834825.1 Thermoflexales bacterium | reverse complement strand
GGCAGTTGATAATGCGCAGGTTGCCATCTACCGCATAAACGCCGCCACCTACGTCGCTCGCTGGATGCCCACCTGTTAGCGTGAGGTTCTCCAGGTGCAGATGGTGACCGCTGGTCACGGTGATCACCCGCTGTCCACTGACTGCCTGGATAATCGTTGTGGCGCTGCTCACGCCCGTCAACGTGAGTGTCTTGTTGACGGTCAGGCTTTCGGTATAGGTGCCAGCCGGGATGGTGACTGTGCCGCCCTCCGGCGCGGCATCAATCATCGCTTGAATTGTGGCCGAGGGCGCGGCCTGTGCTGCTCCGGACGCACCCGGTAATGGCAGCACAACGCCAACCATCAGCAATGCGATACCGAACGCAAGCGTTGTCGTTTTGAATGGCGACATCTTGATCTTCATCGTATTCTCCTTGCTCAAATTGAGCCGCTCAATTTGAGCCTGCGTTCAAGAGCAAACTTCTGCGCCAGTGCCGGGATCATTAATTCAATTTCATTTCAAGGCCTGAACTGCTCGCACATCTATGGACAGAAGTTATTTCTGACATAGCCCTGCGGTTTGTACACATACGTAATCTGTAGCCAGCTGGGGGGACCGTTCTTCATAAAGAACTGGCCGTGGGTCTCAACCAGCAGGCCATCGACACTCTGACTGCCGCTCGTAATACGGAACTTGGTGCTAAAGATGGCCGGCTGGCGCTGCACCAGTGAATACGTGCCACTACCGATGGCGTTATTGGCATTGTAAAAGGTGTAGGTGCCATCCGGTTTGAATTTAAAAGCCGTGGTGTGACAGTTGGCATATTGGTCGAAGTAATAACCTTCCCAGTAGCCCAGGTTGGTGGGCGGGACGCTCAACAGATCCTGGATGGTCATATCGGGAATATGGACGTCATGCGTTCCACTGCCGGGTTGAGTGAATTCACCCGTATACTGATACATCGAAAAGCGCCGTCCCTGATCGTCCCAAAAGCCGGTAAGCGCCGTCCAGGAATGCTCACCGGAGGGTACTCCATCGATCTCATAATATGCTTCGGAAAGAATGCCAAGCGGGCGAACGGGGAATTGTTCCCAGCCATCCACCACCAGGGAAATGATCGGGTACGAAGCATCATTGTAGAAGCGGGTGACGCCACTCGACGGCGGCGCAGGCAGCTCGGCCGTGGCCGTGCAAGAAGTACTACTTTCATACACGTAACTCGGATTGGTGCGGTCATAAACGAAGGGCTTGATTTTTAGAGTAATGTTTCCGGGTGTCTGATTGATAAACGTGATCTTGGTCCCGTGCTCGATCACACTGAAGCTGGGCGTGGTGTTGCTACCGATATACAAGTTAAAGCCCGCTTCGTAATTGAAGGGATCATTCCAGACAAAGGTGGCCGAGCTGGAGGTAACATCAATTGCCTGGCAGGTAAAAGTGCCCGAGATGGGCAAAGGCGGAGTAAGCGGCTGGGTCGCTGTAGTTCCCGATTTGCTGCCCCAGGCTGAGTTAATGCCCGGCCCGACGGCCCGCACTTGATAGGTGTAGGTGGTGTTATTCCCTAAATAGATATATCCATAGGGCGCACTCTGACTTAAGCCGGGATCGAAACAGTAGGTGACATTGGGCTTGGTGTTGCAGATGATATCCACGGTGCTATCAGGATTGATGCGCTGCACTTCAAAACCCAACTCGTCGGTCGAGTTATCCGTCCAACGAATATCCATGCGGGTCAGGCCGTTGGATGTAACGATCACTCCAGTGGGAGCGGGAAAGCCCGATTGAGCGGGCGGCTGGTTGGATCCTCCAGTAGTAACGAGCGGCAGGTAGGTCTGCATGGGGATCAAGATCAGGGAAAGGTTATCCGCATAGCCGGTACGCCAATGTGAGCCGCTCAGATGACCGCTTTGCAGAAGAAGATTGATACTCTGAGTTCCACTAGGAATGTAGCCCGTTGTCTCACGGTAAATCAGCCCGGTTTCATACTGCCGATCGGCCGGCAGCACGTCGCCGACGATGGCCTCTCCATTAAAAGAACCACCAGCCCTTTCAAAGAACATGTGCAACTGGGCCGTATCGATTTTGGTTCCCTGACCGCCGAAGTAGCCCGAAAGAATATAGCGCACCTTTCCCGAGTTGACCGCTGCCTGGATGGGCGCCAACGAGATTGGCGTGTCGAGCCACATGTTGGTGCCGTTGACATGATTGTCTGTGCTGCCCATGTAGAAGAATTTATTTCCGCGGAGGGCTGGTCCTGGGACATAAGGGCTGGGAAACTCACACATTCCCCCACAATCGGCCCCATAGGAAAGGATTTGTGTGAACCCCTCGTTGTCGTGCCAGTAAGGGGCATAGGGCGATTCGGCATCCCCGTCTGGAACCAGGTTGGTGTTGTACAGCGGCGACAGGCTCGATCCTGCTGAGACGATCGCGGCTGGCTGACTCTGAAGCGGCGCCGGCTTTTTCTCGGTGATGGCAGACTGGGCCGGCAGCGCCGGTAGAAGGAGCAACGCTGCAATGAGTAAGAATTTGATCAATCGCGGAAAGACGGGTTTCATATGAATGTTCCTTTCCCAAAACTTGATTAGTCTGAAGCCATTCACGTCATATTGAGTGATACGTTTTATCCGCTCGTAGAGCGGATCACCAATGGAAGATAGAGGCGATGTTGGTCGTCTTCACTGGTCCAGAATCCACCTATGAGGGTAAAGCCATCACCCGTCATCGTCTCGCCCGCGTCCGACTGGCCGCTGGTGCCGACGAGCGCATAGCCACTACCATTGCTTGAGCCGCCACCGCCGTCGATCGTGTTCCAGGTCAGATCGTAACCACCGCCCGATTGAGCCAGCGCCGTCGAGGCGAGAACCAATAACAGCCCGATCAGGACGAAGAAGATCGGTCGTTTCATCACTTGCCTCCGCTGGGCGGATCCGCTATCGGCGGAGTGTTCACTTCTGCCAGGCGTACATCTTCGTACCCCAAGCGTTTGGCGACGATGCGGTAGTCGAAAGCGATGGAGCAGGTTTGCCCGCCTATTGTTCGCACGCTGAATGAGCTGGGGGATTTCTCTTTCACATAGAGTGCACAATCTCCCAGCGGAGTTAGGAAGACGTGATAGGCATCGGTCAGGTTAACTGTTTTAGCGAAGACTGGCTCAATCGTGATGATCGCCTGGCCGTTTAACAATTGACCTGTGCCGAAGTCTTCAAACCAGTGCTCCGGACTTTCGACGGCATAGAGCGCGCGGGGACCATAGGCTTGTGTCTCAACCACGGCTGATTTACCGCCCGTGGCGATAAGGCTACCTTCGATATAGACGTTGCCTTGAAAGTAGCCGCCGTAGCCGTTGTTGTTAGTTACTCCATAAACACCGATGTAACCGCGGCCGGAGACACCAGTGCTGTTGCCGTAGCCGGAGACACCGATGCTGCCAGCGCCGTCGCCTTCTCCCCAAACTCCGAAGAAGCCGTCTCCGTAGACACCGTAGTTGCCAGTACTGCCGTCACCAGTACCGACGAGACCGGCGTGTCCAGTCCCGGAGACGCCTCTGCTGTTGGATCCACTGCCGGTTCCGGAGACGCCAGTATGGCCGGTCCCAGAGACGCCGGTGCTGTAAGAGCCACTACTAGTGCCGACTACGCCGTAGTCGTCGCCGGAGCCTTGGACACCAATGCTGCCAGTACCAGAGACGCCGTAGGTGGTGCCGACGCCACTGCCAGTGCCGGCAACACCCGTGATGCCGCTGCCGACAACGCCGGTGCTGGAGATGTCATTGGAAGCAGAACCCTGGACGCCGATGCTGTTGCCGCTGCCAAAGACACCGGTGCTGTTGGATCCGTTCCCATAGCCAAAGACACCGTAGTTTGTGCCAGATCCGGAGACGCCGGTTCCTGTGCCGCCACCATGTACGCCAATGGCGCCCATCCCATAAATGCCGTAGTTGATGCTACTATAGCCATAGACACCGTAGTTGCTGCCACTGCCGGCTAGTCCGGCAGCGCCTCCGCTCAGCGTCAAGCCTGTGCCGCTGCCGCTCCAAGACTGCCCCCAGTGGTCGTGGGTGGTGACGGCAAAATTGGTGGCATGTTGTCCATCCAACAGGTCGGCGTCCAGGCCGGAACCTGTGCCATCATTAAGCCAAACCGTAGGAGTAATTTCGCTATCACGCGCGATGAGGGGATCGATGTAAGTCCGATTGATCGTGCCGCTGGTGATATCTGCGCCCGAATGAGCATGGGCGACCAGTGCGTAAACGCCGCTGTGATTGTGATCCGAACGGGATACGGTCGCAGCAGAGCCGCTGCCGCCAAAGGCCGCGGTCAGAGTGACTTCGCCGCTTGCGCCGCCGCCAGTCAAACCGCTACCCGCATAGACGCCGGTGATGTCACCGCTGCCCGGCATACCGATCGCATCAGCCGCGGGCGACCAGACACTACCGTCCCATTTCAACACTTGTCCCGAGATGGGCGTGGTCGTCGTGATCGATCGACCGTGCAATGCGCCGGTAGACGTGCTGAACAGCGCATAGGGCGCCGGTGTCAGCGGTTGGCGCGGTGTCAACGTCGCGTACTCACCACTCCCTGCCGGGCAGCGCACGGCGATCTCCAACCAGCGCGCTTCGCCGTCGAAGACATTCACGCCGAAATCGAGCTGCGCTGTGAACAGTCCCTTGCTCACCGGGACATGCGTATGGTGAGGATCGCTGGCGAGAGAGGTACCACCGCTATCGTCATTCCATACGCTGAACTGAAAGTCACAGTTATCATTGATCGGCCTGTTCGCGTTCTTGATCTGGCCTTGATAGGTGAACGCGGTGCCGATCGCGCTCTGCGGCGATTGCGGCCCTTGCTCTTGCGCGATGACGCCACCGACGCTTAAGAGCAGCGTTACCGTAAGCACAACGACGAGACCGATAAGAGAGTGGTTGCGGTTCATGCTACATCCCTCCAATTTTCACGATCTACGTATGGCTGGCAGATAGATCCAATGACTGAAGATGATGGGAGTGGCAGAGATCAGGATGCTATTGCTCCCGTATGCCGTTCCCACTTGATTGCTGGCAGATACAGAAATTGTCTTAATGCCCGTGGCATCTGAGGGCCAGGTAAAGGTTGCTGTGTCGGTTCGGCCACGTCCGTGGTGTATCTGTGGCGTTAATCCTGTGGCTTGCCAAAGATAGGTGATGGGCTGCGTGGTCGTGATCGGGCTGACGGTGGCCGTGAAGGTATAACTGACGTTGATAATGCCAAGCGCAGAGCCGGTGGGTATGACGCTGCTGGGTGCGATCGGCGTTGAGCTGCCACTCACATTTGCAAAACGGAGTGCCCACACATCGTGGAGGATGTGATATTGACCGTCACCACCCAGGCAGAACTTCGAATGCTGGGCATAATATGATACGTTTGGCTGATCGGCTGCATCCAACGCGAGGGATGGATACCCCAACAGCATCCAGGTCGACGCCAAACAACCACCCAGTGGAATGGGATCGCTCATATCCAACTCATCGCCGGTTTCAATGTGCTGCAGCTGCCAGGTCGAACTGGTGGACTCACAATTGGCTGTACATTCTACATAGTCCAGATCTTCTTGAGCGGAGGCAAAGGCCATCCGTGGCCGATTCTGGCTGTCGAGAGCCAGGTCAACTGTACGCTCGTCATTTGGAGGCAGGGCCAGGCTGTCACTGAACCAGCTTGTAGGCGCGAGGGCCGTGGAGTTACTCCCTGCATAGTACATCGTCTCGTCACTGCTGTCCCCTGTATAAAAGGCCACGCGCGGTCGGCCTTGTGTGTCAAGCCGGAAGGAAAAATTGCCCCAATAGCCCACCTCATATAGCGTCGTGCGCCCCCAGTTTTCCGCCTGCGCACAGTTGGCGTTGCAGCCCAGGTAGGTCAGTTCATCATCCGTGTTCACGCCCATGATCCGGGACTGGCCGCCTGCATTCAGAACAAGTTGAGGTTGCTCGATATAAGTATCAAGATCGATAAGGGCGGAATGCCAGTTGGTCGCGGTCGTGCAGTTACCGTCGCAAGTCGTGTACTGAAAGCCCTCGTACACATTCTCATCATCATAGTCCCACCCGTAGCACACAAAACGTGGCCGACCTTGTGCATCCAGTGCAAAGTAACGCGCCGTTTGGGGATAGATGTAACTCGAGGGCGCCACGACTGGAACTGCGATCGCCGACCAGTTGGCGGCGTTCGCGCAATTGGCATTGCATTCGGCATACACGTAATCCGGATCGTGATACCACATCATCCGCGGCCGGCCGGCTGGATCAACGTCCACCACGGGATAATTGAGTGAATCGTAAGACCCCGCGGCGGCGAGGGGCGTGGCAGTCCAGTTGGTCGGATTGTCACACGCCGTCGAGCAATGAGCGTAGTAGACGCTTTGTGAGGTGTAGAAGGCCGTGTGAACGCCGCCGGAGGCATCGATACGGGTATGAGTCTGCCACCACGGGGTGGGGGAAGACTCGGCCCGAAACAGATAGAAATGCGCAAACGTCGCGCTGGTCCGCGTCAGTTCGTCAACGGGCGCGGCCCGGACGCGCGGGTTAGCGATCAGACCAATGATGAGCAACACCGCCAGCGCGCTAACCAATGTCAACAGAGAACGTGTGCGATTCATGTGATTCTCCTGTGCTGAAGGGGGCCAAAGTCAAGTCTAATCGGGTTTGGCGTTCAACATCTCTTGCAGGCAAGCCAGGAGCGCCGGCCAGTCACGGAAATAACGTGCCTCGCCGCTAGTCACGTGCTGTACTTTGCCACGCCATTCGCTATGGCCTGCGGCCAAGTCTTCACGCCACATCCGCAGCATGAATAGCTGGGCGTGAATTGGCTCGTGATCGGTATGAACCGGCGGGGGTTTAGGCATGGTGGCTCCCAGCAAGCGTGACGCTCAATGTGCCACCAATCTAGCATACGGGGCGTTACCTAGGCGTTACCTAGATTTCTGGTGAGAAAGTTGGGGAAGCGCTGCTACTAAGGCTTGTGTGAGGATGTCCAAGCTCGTACAATCTCGCGGTGTTCGACTACGTTCTCCAAGAATGAGCGACGTCGGGATTCGGTCGCAATTTTGATGGCTCGTTCCTGAAGCAAGGTGTACGCCGTTTCGAGGATTCTGCCGGTGCGGGGGTCGCGGTTAGCCTTGAGCACCTGATAGCAAGTCCAATAAACGGGGAACATATCGACATACGTGCCCTGCCAACTCCCTCGCCTGTCATGGTCGTCCAGGATTTCCTGGACACAAGCTTGAGCCTGCGCCGCGTCACTTTGTGCCAAGAGGGTCGACGCCAATCCGGCCAAAGCATCGATCACCCCGTCTTGATCGGCCAATGTCTGACAGACCACAAGCATCTGCTGAAAGGCAACTGTTCCCTCAACCCACTCTTGCAGGTTTATCAACGTTGCCCCCAGGTTTCTCCAGGCGGCGGCTTCGCCATTGCGATCGCCAATCGCCTGGCAGATGGCCAGAGCTTCCTGAGCGTATCCGCGCGCCGTTTCGGGTCGCGCTAGACCGCGTTCGGCCCAGCTCAGGTTGTACAAACTTTGCGCCACACTCCGCGGGTCATTATCCTTTCGCGCGATAGCGATGGCCTGCTCAAGATAGGATCTGCTTCTCACGTAGTCGCCGATCTGATTATGCAACAGCCCCAGGCGAAATAACACATTGGATTCACAGGGTCGAAAGCCGTTTTGATGAGCGAGGCGCAGAGATTGCTCATAATAGGCGGCGGCGGCTTCATAGTCGCCCATGATCGACAGGTAATAGCCCAATTGATTGAGGCATAAACTTTCTCCTGTCTGGTCGCCCAC
>JAUQXC010000587.1 GCA_030834825.1 Thermoflexales bacterium | reverse complement strand
TGGTGCCCTACCTGTAATTCAGCCAAATGAAGAGAAGTCCGCGCACGACACACATGGTCCACATCATCCACGACATTGTCACACGCCAGAATCACTTCGGGCGCCAAGTCGCGTAATGAGATATGCAAAATTGTGGTGTCGGCTTGGATCACCGCGGTCTCCAAGGCACTTTGAAGAATGCGATAAGCGGCCCGATCCTTGATGCTGCCGCCTGGATTGAAGGCTTCCAATTTGGCATAGAGCGAGAAATGGCTGAAGGGAAACAAGCGGGATAATCGAATAAGCGGGGTATGACCGATCGTCGCTAATATACCTTCCGGCAAATCGTCCTGACGCCGATAAGGATTCAGCCAAGGCTGGACCTGATTCTTTGCGGCCAACCCGATCTGATGGGGGCGGTCTGGTTGATTCCTGCTCGGCACTGGCTGACCAAGCATGTCAGTCTCTCCTTCCTCGTTTTTGCCGTTAATTCCTCACCTGTTCGGGCGGGCGTGAGCCGGGCCGTTGCCCGATGATTGTTCGATAATCCGCACTTGAACGTAATCTGGAAAAGATTGTATCTGCTCCAGCTCGCTCTCCAGCGTGATCAGGTCCCCCTCTTTCTCAACCTCTTTGAACCCGCCAAATTTGTAGGTAATATACATCAGGCGATTGCGACCGTTCGAAATGAACTGGGCGCGCAGTCGTACTCCGGCCTGCCGCGCTTGTGTCATCAGATAACTCATCAAAATGGTTCCCACCCCACGCGACATGACCCGGCACGACATGAGCAACAGCTTGATCGTCCAGACTGTTTCACCCCGCTCAACCAGCGCGAGACCGATCGTGCCATACGGGCCAAATTTGTCTTCCAAGCTGGCAACCAGCAACAGGTGATCCCTTGAACGGCGAAAGGCGTCCAGTTCATCGTATGAATAGGTATAACCAGTGGTATTAAGTTGATGGGTCCGCAAGGTTAGCTCTTCGGCGCGCTTGAGATCAGCTTCTTCCGCGAATTTAATGGTGCAGATCAAATTCAACGTTGCCAGGAACGCCTCATTGTTGCCGGCGAACGCGGCTTCGGCCTGGCCCCGCACGATGTCGCTCTGGTAGAGTTGACGACGCAATCTGGATTCCGAAGTGATAAAGCGCGGCCGCATCCGGGGCAGATCCAGCAACTGCGTTAAGTCGGCCGCATCAAGGCACACCACCTCGGGATGAACAAAGGCCACTTCTTCACGCTCAAAGGGTTGATCGTCAATGAAAGCGAAGGTATCCAAGCTGAGATTTAACGAGCTGGCAATGATCTGCAACGAGGCCGACTTGGCATTCCAAGAGATTTCGGGGTAAAGGAAATATTCCTTGAGGCCCAAGTCTTCTAATTTGCGTATGGCCGTAGCATAGTCATTTCGACTAGCGATGGAATTCAGGATGCCGCGCCGATCCAGTTCCTGAATCGTCTCCAACACGTCCGGGCGCACCGTGACCGCCTCGTCCTCCAACAAGATGCCGTGCCATAGCGTGTGATCGAGATCCCAGACAACACATTTGATCGATTGTTGTTCGGCTTGCGCCAGGGCAGTATGTTGCTCAGCGAGCATAACAGTTACTTCCTCCGAGAATCCAGATGGGAAACGATCTTGACTGGCGCTTAGCCAGCTAAAACCTTTTTGCGTTGAATCAGACTGGCCAGGGCATTAATCGTACGAAAGTTGTCGATCGCGAGATCCTCGTTCTCAATGCTCAGCTGAAAGGTACGCTCAACAAAGAGCACCAGCTGCATGGCAAACAGCGAATTGACGAAGCCTAGTGAAAAAATATCTTCGTCATCCCGCAGGTTGTAGTCGTTAAAGAACCGGCTTAAAAACTGTTTGATTTCAGCCTTGATATCCATGCACTTATTCCATTTGGTATAATTTGCCCGCTGACTGTGGATGAATCTGACAAGCATCGTCGTCC
>JAUQXC010000586.1 GCA_030834825.1 Thermoflexales bacterium | reverse complement strand
AGTCACAATCCCGCGCAACTTGCCATCTTCCACGATCAGCACATCGCCAATATCACGATCGCGCATGGTGGCGGCCACGTCCGTGACACTGGCCTCCGGTGCGCACGTGGCTAACGGGTGCGTCATCACTTCATAGGCTTTTAACATAGTTCCCTCCAGTAAGCTGAACGACCCAGCAGCGGCGTTCAACTTTGAAATCCATAATTCACAAGCCTCGATAGTAGTAGCATACGCCGCCTGTGCTCAAAAAGTCCCAAAATACTTCTAAATGATTTCTAAAAATCGATCGCTGCACCCCACTCGCAAATGACACGGATGGCCGCTTGCGCCATCCGTGTCATTTGTTTCGGAGAGGTTTTTCTACTCTCGGCTTTTGAACTTTTACCAAGGCTGAGGCAATTCTACGTCACGGCGTGGATCTGTGGCTGTGATTGAAAGGAACTGGTGCACTTCGTTTGTTCAACCGGCTGCCCGGCCAGCATCAGCCATAGCGCGCTGAGGCTGATGAAAACGTGCGTGCTCACTTGCGGTGCGTACCCGGCGGCAAGCAGCAAGAGCAACCCCCACCCGATTGCTTCATCGCGCTTCAGCGCGCTGCTGATGGCGAGCATGCCCAGCCACAGGCTCAGTGCATAGAGCGGCCACGGCAGGTACAACGTCAACCCGATCGACCAGATCACCAGCATGCTGACCAGCGCCGGCGCAATCAGGTGCATGATCGAGAAAAGGATCGCGGGGATGGTCGCCAGCGCATACACCCGTATTCGTTCACGAGGCCGCAACAACAGCCACAGGCCGATCGGGGTGAAGGCGACCAATATCTCACCGATGTTGAACAACGTCCGGCCCAGCGCCGGTACTTCAGGCAACTGGAGCGCTTGCGCCAATGCCGGCAGCCAGTGGTACAGCGCGCCGAGCCAGACCGCCAACACCGGAATGGTCAGGATGAGCTGTCTGCGCCGATCGCCCGCTGCGCGCCATAACCGGCCCAGCAACACCGTACTGATCGCCACCAACAACATCCGATCGATCACGGGCCACCAGCCATCCGGCAGGACAAAGATAAACGTGAGGCTGCAGGCCACGCTGGTGATGAGCAACAACGCGAAGGTGATATTGCGCCGTTCCTGCCACGCGATCCAAAGGATGCTGATCAAAGCCAGGAGACTCGTCATCGTGATGGCCACCTGCCCCACTGTGCCCAGCACTTGATACGAGCTGATCATGAACGGCGTCTTGGGCATGAAAATGGCCGATCGGGTGAGGGTGCGTCCGATCAACCACTCGAGCAGCGCGGCCACCGTCAGCCACCGCCAGAAGATCGGCCATTGTTTCATTTTGACCCTCTCGTTTCGATCTTCCAAGCGATGGAGGCGCCAACCGCGACCAAGAGCAGCGTTCCCACAATGGCCAGAATGACAACTTGCGTCGTATCGATGGAAGCCAGCAGGCTGTTCCGTGCTGCCGCCGGCTGGGCGGCGGCCACAGGCTTGTTAATATTCAACGAGATCCACTGTGAGACCGACTTCTGCCCATTGCGTTCACCGTTGGCGCCATCCCACGCGGCAAATGCCAGCGGATAGGATTTGCCCGGATCGAATTGGGCGTTATCCGGCAGAGTTGTTTTAAGATCACGCGCAAAGATCACGCGCCACTGGCCATTGGCATACACACCGTAGCCTTGCACGAGTTGATTGTCGATAGGCAAACTTGTCAACGTACCAAATCCGCCGGCGATGAGATTCTCCACCGGTGTGGCGTGTACTTGGGCAAAGAGATTGCCGGCTTGATAGGCCGTCACGTAATTGGGATCAGTATAATCGACCGGCGCGGGCAATGCTGTTTGAGCAAATGGATAAAAGTCGACGTTCATATTCGGATAAGCCGTTTCCATATCCTGACGGGCGGCGATGTCTGCCTGCCAGTCGGCCTTCCACTGCCAGATGTTGACGTCGACTCCAGCCATGCCCATACAGATGTAAGGCTCGACCGTGGTGATCAATGGAAATTGCACGGCCACTGCATCCCGGAAATCCTGCACGCGTACCAGCGTATCGTCCTGTGTGGCATCGCTCCATTCGACGAGAATCGCCAATTGTCGATCGTTGCGCAGGGCGCGCGCCTTAATCGTTTTAACATTGGTCTTGTTGAGATACGGGATGGTTATGGTCTGCGCGCTGAGCGGCACATCGATGGCCGTCGATTTTTGCCAGAGCGCCGAATCGGGATCGCCGAGCGGCAGCTCGCCATCCAGGCGCGTGGCGATCAGCGTCAGACTTTGCGAGCTGGCTAACGGAATCTTGAAGAACGTCAATATGATCGCGGCCAAGATCAGGCCGGCCAGCATGCAGCGTGGATGTTTCATCATCGACTGATCTCCTTGGCCGACTCCGCCAGACAAGCGCCACACGAGAAATCAGGATTGAACGGCGTCGGTTTGATCTCGCGCGCGTGGAACGGTTCGGGTTGGGCATCCAGCCGATCGGCTTCGGCGGCGACGAAGGCCGTTGCCAGCGCCACCAAGTCGGAGTAGACGCCTCCGCTGGTCAACTGCTCCAGGCGTTTGCTCAAGAGCGGTAGCCACTGGGCCAGATGATCGCGCAGAAATTTGCGCTGCGCGTCAACATCAATCTCAATGTGCTCCAGTTGATCGGCTACCCGCGCACAGGCTTCCCGCAACGTCAAAACGTGCATGAACTCCAGTTCGGTCGGCAGATAATCGGGGCGTTCGCGAATGGCGCCGCCATTCTCAAATCCAAAGGCGCGATAGAACCCGGCGATGTCGGCCAGTTCCTGGCTCTGGCGATATTCGTGCGGCAAGCCATATTCCGTTTCATAGCACAGCGAGCCGGTCAGACCAAAGATGTGCCGGTGTTCTGCCTGCAAATCAGCCAACGCCAACGCGCCAACACGCAGGCAATAACGGCTCAGATCTAATTCGTCCAGCACCGGCTCCAGGAACGGTGCGTCGAATATCCAATCCTCGGTCGGGTAGAGAAAAGCATCCGCCAGGAAGCGATAGAGTTGTGAGCGGCGCAGAGCAAGGTTCGGGTTCATGAGAGTTTTCCTGTGAGTAAAACGTGAGGCATGAAACACAATGACGGTTCACGTTTTAGATCGAATTCAGTCTCTCCGGCGGTCGTTCATGGATCGGCTCGACCACGGTCAAGCGCACGGCCTCACGCCCCTTGGCGTCAAAGCCGATCACCGTGTCGTTATACATCTGCCACGGCTGGCCGTTAACCTCGACCTCATGCACCAGCGGCCCTGCCTCGATCTCATAACGAAAGATCATCTTTTGCGTCGTGCGGAAAAGCTGCAGCACGGCGAGCAATTCGCGTGAGGGCGCGGTATATTTAGCGATGGCCTCATCGACACCGGGTCCGAACATCTGCTGGAGGTAGGCGCGCGGCGCCCAACGCGGCGGGATGTAATAAATGTTGGGTTCCGTGCCGAACTGGGGATACAACGGCAACGCCACTTTCTCCTCTTTGATCAAGTAATACAATGGATGCTGCTTGTTTTCCACCCACGATCCATCGGAGTTGATGTCCACCAGGCCGTTCAGGCGAATCTTGCCGGGGCAGACCGCCATGCAACGTGTTTCCATCGGCACACCATCGCTCAACGGATCGTTCCCTTCCACCCGCGGGTAGCAGCCCACGCATTTCTCACTGGTGCGGGTCGTGCCACGATACATCGACTTCTTGTATGGGCAGGCTTCCACGCACTTGCGATAACCCCGGCAGCGCTCCTGGTCGATCAACACGATGCCGTCTTCAGGCCGTTTGTAGATTGCCTGGCGCGGACAGGCTGCCGCGCAGGCCGGATACGTGCAGTGATTGCAGATACGT
>JAUQXC010000585.1 GCA_030834825.1 Thermoflexales bacterium | reverse complement strand
GATTCCCGTTTTTTTTGCAAAAGTCCAGATCCAACTTCGACTACGTCGAAATCACCACGCCGCCCAGCTGAACATACGGTGCGAAGACGTCATCGCTCCAATAGCCATCGCAGCTCAGCGCCTCAATGTTTTGCAGCGCGTGATAAAGATCGCCGCTGACACTCACCCCGCGCACGTAGCCCGCCACACGTCCCCGCTTGATCTGGTAGGCCAGCACGATGGTGCGCGAGAAGTCACCCGTCAGGCCGATCGTTCCATCGCTCTCGCCGATCAGATCGATCAACAAACCATCGTTCATATTCTTGAGCATGCCGGACAAGGTTACATCGCCGCTTTGTACAAGCACATTGGTCGGCGCTGGCACGGGCGGGTCCAGCAGATCGCGCCAGCCGTTGCCGGTGCTGCTCACCCCGGCCTGGGCCGCCGAGATAAGATTGTGATAGAAGCCGCTCACCACCCCGTTCGAGATCAATGGCGTACACTGGCTGCGCGTGCCCTCATGATCGACCCACGCGCTGTAAGGGCGCGCGGGCACAGTGGCATCGTCGAACAGGCTGAAGCGCGGATCGAACAGCGGCTTGCCCAGCTTGCTGGCAAAACCCGATCGGCGTTTGCCGGCCCGTGGATTGGTGCTAAAGGCGAACGATCCGTTGAGCGCCATCAGCAGGGGTTCGAGTAACGATGCAAACGAGCGGGGCGAGAAGATCACACTCTGTGGCCCGCGCGCCGGCTCGATCGGTTTCTTGGCCCAACGAAAACGCCGCGCCATGCGCCGCGCAAAATCCAGGTGACTGTCGTCCAGCTGCGCTGTCGCAAAGCGATCGAGTGCGACGAGCACTTCCCCATCTTCGTGCCGCTCGATCCACGCTTCGGCCTCCAGCCAGGACCGGGACAAGTATGCCTCGCCGCCATTACTGTTATGCAGCGAGACATCCTCTTTGATGCGACTCACATTCAACTCGATCGCCAGATGCGGGTTGTGCTGCCGCATGACGCGCAGCATCTGCCGTGTCCAGTCGCGCAGGTCCATGTCGGTCAGCTGATCCACAGTAGAAGGCACGGGATTGCTGGTGATTAGTTCGCTGGGAAAAGACAGCGTCTTCGGCACCGTGACGTGCGCCATCTCGCTGGCACGTTGCACCAATTGATCGTCCGTCAAGCCGTCGGTGGTGCTGGCATGGCCGGCCTGGCCGTTGGCAATGACGCGCGCTGCACGCCCCCGATAGCTCTGGCGCTCGATCGATTTGACACGGCTGAACTTGCAGCCCACGCGAGTCACATCCAGATTTCGTTCAATCAGTTCCGTTTGCTTATCCATATTGCCTCCAAATCATGATGCGTGCTGCGTGAAGTGAAAAAGCCAATCGGTAGCGCATCATGTACTATGCTTATGCCAGTCTCTCTCTCATCAATTCGTGGTCTTTTACGCCCCACCCACTAAGACGTTTCTCACCCGGACATGCGGCCCACCATCACAGACGGGCAACCCTTCAGCGCCTTTGCCGCAGTCGCCGGAGCTGTCATCCCACGCGAAGTCACTGCCGATACCGTCGATGTTGTGCAACGTCTCAAAGACATTGCCCGTCAACGTCATCGAACGCAGCGGCTCGGCCAAGGCGCCATGTCGGATCATGTAGCCGTGCTTGGCGACGAACGTGAAATCCTTCAGCAGCGTTTCGCCGCCCGCCCAATCGCAGGCATACACCCCCAGTTTGATATCTTTGATCAAGTCGTGCACCGATCCGCCGTCGGAGGGCGCAATGGCCGTGTTGGTCATACGCACTTGCGGCGCGTAACGGTATGATGTCGCCCGCGCATTGCCGGTCGGGCGCTCGCCCATCTGTCCGGCGGTCTCGCGGTTGTGCAAACGTCCGACCAGGACACCCTCACGCATCAACCAGGTTTTTTGCGCGGGTACCCCTTCATCGTCGTAAGCCAGACTGCCGCGCAGATGTGGCACGGCGCCATCGTCGTAAATGTTCAAGTTGCGTGGACCAAACTGCCGGCCCAACGTCATCATGGCGCGCGCCTCGGGATTCTCTGCGATGAAATCGGCCTCGGATAAGTGCCCAAAGGCTTCGTGAGTGAAGAGGCCTGCCATGATCGGATCGAGTACAACCGTGTAACGGCCCGCTTTCACCACTTGCGCAGACAACTGTTCGACGGCCAGTTGCGCTGCCGCGCGGGCCAGCTCAGCCCGATCGAGCACCGCTTCATACCCGCAGGCCAGGGCCAGTGACTTGGTGCCACGCTGGACGCGCTCACCCTCCCGCGCAATGGCCGCAAATTGCAGATCGATCAACGGGCGCTCCTGATAAATGCAGGCGCCGTCTGTGTTGGCATACCACGTCGCGCTGAAAGTATCCGCATAAGTCACGTAGGTTGACTCGATGCGCGGATCGAGATTGAGCAGCAGCTCGTTGTATCCGCCCATGAGCGTTTGTTTCTCACGCAAGGGGACTGCGCGAAAATCGATGGAAAGTTCAGCAGACACGCGATCGGTGATCGGCGCGATCGCGGCCAATGTGATCGGATCGGCTTCAAGCACCTGCGCCAACCGGATCGCCGCACAGACATGATCGCGCAGATCGGCATCGCCCGTAAAGGTCACTGCACCCCAACCGCCGTCCGCCGCCAGCGCCCGGGCGAAGCCGCCATAATCAATCGAACCATCGACGGTCACGAGTTGATCGCCGCGATAGACGAGGCGGGTGGATTCGCACCGCTCCACACGGATTTCGGCGTAAGGTGTGTTGAGCTGGCGCAATGCGGCGCACAGACGATCTTGCATGGTTGTCTCCGGGCGACGACAAACGGCCTCGCGGCGCGGGCCGCGGGCCAGGCGATTCAGTATGGTTCAATTCGTCAACTTGCGAATGCGCCGATTTTTTCGGCAAAATAAGGGGGAAACAGCGGTGTTCCGACTGCGTTTTGATTTTATCATGCCCCACGCTGGAGGCGTCAAGAGGAATTTACGAAGGCTAGATGTAGCGATTGTGCCAAACGGGACACCCAGTCATGGGAGGCCCTGTAGGGTCACGTTCAGATAGTGGACCTGGATTTCCAACCAGAAACCGGGTTTCTCCAACCTCAGCGGCCATGCCATCTGGCGAGGAGAAACCCGGCGTCTACTCTTTTACACTTTCTTGACGCGCCGCAATGTTTCTTGACGCCCGCTTGACCCTGATCTGCTGTACAACTGAAACGTCGATTTCACTGGGAGGTGATGATTTATGGACATTGTATTTCTGATCATTACGCTGCTATTTTTCGCGGCATCGTGGGGGTTCGTGAAACTGTGTGAACGCCTGAGGGGAGGCCACGCATGACCGTGCTCTATGTTATCGCCGGTGTGCTTGCGCTGGCTTTGCTGATCTATTTATTCGCAGCACTATTGAAGCCGGAGGCATTTGAATGACGCTCAATGGCTGGCTCCAACTCATTCTCTATTTCGTCGTGCTGATCGCGTTGGCCAAGCCATTGGGTGCCTTTATGGCCCGCGTCTATGAGGGCCAGTCAACCAGGCTCGATCGGATCAGCGGCCCGCTCGAGCGGTTGATCTATCGGTTGAGCGGGGTGAATCCGCAGGCTGAGATGAACTGGAAGACCTACGCGTTGGCGCTGCTGCTGTTCAACCTGTTCGGCTTGATCGCGGTGTACCTTTTGCAGCGTCTGCAGGGCGCGCTGCCGCTGAATCCGCAGGGACTTGGCGCAGTGTCGCCCGATTCGTCATTCAACACTGCCGTGAGTTTTACATCAAATACTAACTGGCAAGGCTACGCCGGTGAGACGACCATGAGTTATCTCACGCAGATGCTAGGCATGACCGTACAGAATTTCGTCTCGGCAGCGACGGGCATGGCGATTGTGGTGGCTTTGATCCGCGGACTGCGCGCGGCCCCCCCGTTGGCGACCGGGGGGATAGAGGGGGTCGGCAACTTCTGGGTTGATCTCACGCGCACGACACTGTACATCCTGCTGCCACTGGCGTTGATTCTGGCGGTGGTGCTGGTTTCGCAGGGTGTGGTGCAGAACTTCAACTCATATCAAACGGTGCTACTGCTGCAAGCAACGGTGGATGGCAACGGTAATGCCGTCACGCAGCAGGTGCTGCCGATGGGACCTGCTGCTTCGCAGATCGCCATCAAGCAGCTGGGCACCAATGGCGGCGGCTTCTTCAACGTTAACTCGGCGCACCCGTTCGAGAATGCCACGCCGCTGTCGAACTTCCTCGAGATGCTGTCGATCCTGCTGATCCCGGCGGCGCTGTGCTACACCTTCGGCAAGATGGTGAAGGACACGCGCCAAGGCTGGGCCCTGCTGACCGCGATGACCGTCGTCTTTGCGGTCATGACGCTGATCGCCGTTGGCGCCGAGCAGAACGGCAATCCGGCCTTCACGCCAATGGGCGTCGATCAGACGGCGAGCGAGCTGCAATCCGGCGGCAACATGGAAGGCAAAGAGGTGCGCAATGGCATCGTGAATTCGGTGTTGTGGGCGTCGGCCACCACGGTCGCGTCGAACGGCTCAGTCAATTCCATGCACGACTCGTATACACCGATTGGCGGCTTCGTGCTGCTGTTCAACATCCAAATGGGCGAGGTGATCTTCGGCGGTGTCGGCTCGGGGTTGTACGGCATGTTGATCTTCGCCATCATCGCAGTGTTCATCGCCGGGTTGATGGTGGGACGCACGCCCGAATATCTGGGCAAGAAGATCGAAGCGTTCGAGATGAAGATGGCGTCGATCGGGATTCTGGTGATGCCCCTGACGGTACTGGTGGGGACGGCGATCGGCGTCCTGACGACGGGCGGCCTGGCGACGATCTACAACACGACGCCCGCGCCGCACGGCTTCAGCGAAGTGCTGTACGCCTTCACGTCGGCGGGGAACAATAATGGCAGCGCCTTTGCGGGGCTGGGCGCGAACACCCTGTTTTATAACACGGCGCTGGGCGTTGCCATGTTGATCGGGCGTTACTGGATCGCGATTCCGGCGCTGGCGATTGCGGGATCGCTGGCCGGCAAGAAGATCGTGCCGGCCGGTCCAGGCACACTGCCCACGCACACGCCGTTGTTCATCGTGATGCTGATCGGCGTGGTGCTGCTGGTGGGGGTGCTGACGTTTATCCCGGCGCTGGCGCTGGGGCCGTTCGTCGAGCAGCTGATGATGATGGGCCAACAGGCCGGCCAGTAAGGCCAGGGGATGCAGAGGAACTAGTATGACGATTCATACGCATAAAGCCAGGTCGTTATTCGATCTGCCCATTTTGAAACGGGCGCTGATCGATTCACTCAAAAAGTTGAAGCCGCGCAACCAGGTGCGTAACCCAGTGATGTTCGTGGTCTTCGTGGGCAGCATTCTGACCACCGGGCTGTTCATTCAGGCGTTGCTCGGACAGGGTGAAGCACCCACGGGGTTCATCGGCGCAGTATCGCTGTGGCTGTGGTTCACGGTGCTGTTCGCCAACTTCGCCGAGGCGATGGCCGAAGGACGCGGCAAGGCGCAGGCCGACTCACTGCGCAAAGCGCGGCGCGACATTCACGCCAAAAAACTGGCCGAGCCGCGCCCTGGGGCAAAGGTTGAACCGGTGTCGGCCAGCACGCTGCGCAAGGGCGATATGGTGTTGGTGGAAGCGGGCGACTTCATCCCCATGGATGGCGAAGCCGTAGAGGGCGTCGCCTCGGTGGATGAGAGCGCGATCACGGGCGAAAGCGCGCCCGTGATCCGTGAAAGCGGTGGAGATCGATCGGCGGTAACGGGCGGCACGCGCGTGCTGTCCGATTGGCTGATCGTGCGCATCACCTCGAATCCCGGCGAGACCTTCCTCGATCGCATGATCAGCATGGTGGAAGGGGCCAAGCGGCAGAAGACGCCCAACGAGATCGCGTTGAACATATTACTCGCGGCCATGACTATCATCTTCCTGCTGGCGACAGTCACGTTGCTGCCGTTTTCGATCTACAGTGTGAATGCGGCCGGGCAGGGCACGCCGGTCACGGTGACGGTGCTGGTCGCACTGCTGGTCTGTCTAATCCCAACGACCATTGGCGGGCTGTTGAGCGCGATCGGGATTGCGGGCATGGACCGCATGATCCAGGCCAACGTGATCGCCATGTCGGGCCGCGCGGTGGAAGCGGCGGGCGATGTCGACGTGCTGCTGCTCGACAAGACTGGCACCATTACACTAGGCAATCGCCAGGCGACGGCTTTCCTGCCCGCCGATGGCGTGCGCGTGGAAGACTTAGCCGATGCCGCGCAGCTGGCCTCGCTTTCGGATGAAACGCCGGAAGGACGCAGCATCGTGGTGCTGGCGAAAGAACAATACAACCTGCGCGGGCGCGATATTCATTTACTCGGCGCGAACTTTGTGCCGTTCACGGCGCAGACGCGCATGAGCGGGGTGAACTTCGATGGACGACAGATCCGCAAAGGCGCTGCCGATGCGATCGAGAAGTATGTGAGCGATCGAGGCGGCATCTTTCCAGCGACGGTGCGCGCTGCGGTGGATAACATCGCGAAAGAAGGCGCGACACCGTTGGTCGTGGCCGATGGGCAAAAAACGTTGGGCGTGATTCACTTGAAGGACATCGTCAAGGGCGGCATCAAGGAACGCTTTGCCGAATTGCGCCGCATGGGCATCAAGACCGTGATGATCACCGGCGATAACCCGTTGACGGCCGCAGCGATTGCAGCGGAAGCGGGCGTGGACGACTTCCTCGCGCAGGCGACACCTGAAACGAAATTGAAGCTCATCCGCGAGCAACAAACGGGCGGACGCCTGGTGGCGATGACGGGCGACGGCACCAATGATGCTCCGGCGCTGGCGCAAGCTGACGTGGCCATGGCGATGAACACCGGCACGCAGGCCGCCAAGGAAGCGGGCAACATGGTCGATCTCGACTCCAATCCGACCAAGCTGATCGAAGTGGTCGAGATCGGCAAGCAGCTGCTGATGACGCGCGGCGCGCTGACGACGTTCAGCATTGCCAACGACGTGGCGAAATACTTTGCCATCATCCCGGCGGCATTTGCCACGACGTATCCCGTGCTCAACAAATTGAACATCATGGGACTGGCGACACCGCAAAGCGCGATCCTGTCGGCAGTGATCTTCAACGCCTTGATCATCGTCGCGCTGATTCCGTTGGCGCTGCGCGGCGTGCGTTATCGCCCGGTCGGTGCAGCACAAGTCCTGCGCGATAACTTGTTGATCTACGGGCTGGGTGGACTGATCGCGCCGTTCCTCGGCATCAAGCTGATTGACATGATTTTGGTAGCGCTGAAGTTGAGCTAAGATCAGTTGGCAAGGAGGTTGAGATGTTGATACCCAATGGCCCAAAGTGGTGGTGGCTGTATCTGGGAATGAGCGTGTTCCTGATCTTGTTCGCCGCCGAAATCAAGCTGCCCCTGTCGGAAACGGGGCACCGCGTCGTCGAGGTTGTGATCATACTAGCAGCCTTTGGCCTGACGCACTGGTGGCTGAACGCCAATGCAAGCGAGCTGTTGTACCGCTCCCGCCGCAAATCCCGCACGTCGCGCGAGCGGCAGTCCCACAAATAACCAGCACACGCTCAAGCGCTGTGTGCCGCGTGCGCACATCAGGAAAGGAACACTGTACCATGCGTTCGCAACTTCGACCCGCCCTCGCCTCATTGGCATTACTGACGGTGCTGACAGGATTGGTTTATCCTTTGATCGTGACTGGCATTGCTCAAATCGTATTTCCGCAGCAAGCCCAGGGCAGTTTGATCGTGAAGGATGGAAAAGCGATTGGCTCTGAGTTGATCGGCCAGTCCTTCGATGATCCCCAATACTTCTGGGGGCGATTGTCAGCGACGGAGCCGTTTCCATACAATGCCGCCGCTTCAAGTGGCTCGAACTACGGCCCACTGAATCCGGCGCTGCTCGAAATGGTGCAGGGGCGTGTCGCTGCGCTCAAAGCGGCTGATCCTGATAACACTCAACCGATCCCGGTCGATCTAGTGACCGCTTCCGGCAGCGGACTCGATCCGCACATCAGCCCGGCGGCCGCCGAGTATCAAGTGGCGCGAGTCGCACGCAGGCGTGGACTGGATGTGTCGACCGTGCGCCAGTTAGTGGCGCAGCACACAGAGGGCCGCGACCTGGCCGTGCTGGGTGAGCCTCGCGTGAATGTATTGGAACTGAATCTGGCACTGGATGCAACTGCGTCGAAGTGAGGCGCATAGAGTGGACCGTCATTGCGAGGAGCGTCCTGAGAGGAAACCGACGTTGTTTGTCGGTGAAAGCCGAAGGATGCGACGAAGCAATCTCCCGCTGACTGGGACTGAGATTGCTGCGCAAAAAAGCGCTCGCAATGACGTCAGCTACGGAATCTGATGTTATCGAGTGTATTTATTCCGCGAGGACGCGGATGAAGAGCGTTAACAACCCGTAAGTTTTCATTTTTGCCAGAGGCACACCATGCGTAAGCTACAGCTGAATCTCTCCGCGCGAATGATCGAAGGCAGCGCGATTGCCGTCGGACTCGTCCTGGCGACAACGGCGTTATTCCTGGTCATCGGGCGCAGTGTGTTGGGCGAGGGCGTCATCGCCTTGTTGTACCTGGTTCCGATCGGTTGGAGCACTACCCGCTGGGGTCAGCTGGCCGGCATGTGCGCGGCGGTCACGGCCTTCCTGGCCTTCAACTTCTTCTTCATCCCGCCGTTCTTAACCTTTCAGATTGGGAGTTTGGAAGGCTGGCTGATGCTCATCATCTTTTTGACGGTGGCCACCGTCATCGTGGGGCGCATTCAATATGGCTTACAGCGCGCTCACGTGCGCGAGCGTGAGGCCTTGTTCATGTACGAACTGAGCACCGCGCTGGCGGGAGCACGCACACCCGACACCGTGGCGCAAACCTTAGCCCGCCAACTTCAACAGATGCTGCAAGCCTCGCTGGTGCAGGTCATCGTGGAATCCGATCGGGCGGAGGCGGCCATCATGGCGAGCGTACCGGCAACCGGGTCGAGCGCCCAGAAGCCCGATCAGATCCTGCCGATGCTGGCGCCGCATCGCTTGATTGGTGAGATCCGTTTGTGGCAAGGACACACACCCCTGCCTGCAGCCAACGGCATCTTGTTGCAAAACTTTGCGGAGCAGGGCGCGCTTGCCATAGAACGGGTTCAGACTGACACCAGCTTAACCACGCCGCTGGTTCCCGTTTCAGGGAACGGCACGCATAATTGATGAAAATCAGGCAAGCCATGCTACAATGACAACGAAGACACGGTATGGAACTACGACGTCCCGATCCTGATCAGTTGCTGGCGCGGCTGAAGTCTGAAGAAGCACAGCGCGCACGTGGCCGGCTCAAGATTTTTCTGGGCTACGCAGCAGGCGTGGGCAAGACGTATGCGATGCTGGAAGCCGCCCACCAACGCCAAGCTGAAGGCGTGGACGTGGTCATCGGCTACGTCGAAACGCACCGGCGCGCCGAGACCGAAGCGCTGGTCGCCGATCTCGAAATCATCCCGCGTCATCGCATCCACTATCGCGGCATCACGCTGGAAGAAATGGACGTCGATGCGGTGCTGGCGCGCCGTCCGCAGCTGGTGCTGGTCGACGAATTGGCGCATACCAACGCCGCCGGTTCGCGCCATCCCAAGCGCTATCAGGATATTGAAGAACTGCTGGCTGCCGGCCTCGACGTTTATTCCACGCTCAACATTCAACACCTCGAAAGCCTGAACGATGTCGTCTCGCAGATCACCAACGTGGTCGTGCGCGAGACGATCCCCGATCGAGTCCTGGATGAAGTTACTGAGATCGAATTGATCGACTTGCCGCCGGATGAGTTGCTCACCCGGCTGCGCGAGGGCAAAGTCTACATTCCTGAACAGGCCGCACGCGCCATCGAAGAATTCTTCCGCAAGGGCAACCTGACGGCGCTGCGCGAGTTGACCATGCGGCGCGCCGCCGAGCGGGTGGACGATCAGATGCGGACGTACATGCGCGCGCGCTCGATCCCCGGCCCGTGGGCAGCGGGTGAGCGGCTGCTGGTGTGTGTGACCGCACATCCGCTCAGTGAGCGCCTGGTGCGCGCGGCCCGCCGCCTGGCCGACGAACTCAACGCCCCGTGGACCGTCTTCCATGTGGAATTGCCCCACGACGTGCGCATGAATGTCGAACAGCGCGAACAACTGGTGCGCACCATGCGCCTAGCCGAAGAGTTGGGTGCGAAAGCCGTGGTGCGTCCCGGCCAATCGGCCACCGAGACCATTCTTACCTATGCGCGGCGGCACAATATCACTAAGATCGTCATCGGCAAGCCACTGCGCCCGCGCTGGATTGAATGGTTACGCGGCTCGGTGGTCGATCAACTGACGCGCCGCAGCGGGCCGATCGATGTGTACGTGATCAGCGGTGATTCCGCTAAGCCAGCGCCGCCGGCGGCGCGCGAGTGGGTCCCGCATCGACCGTGGCGGCGCTATGCGGCAAGCGCAGCACTAGTGGCGCTGATCACCGTGCTGGGAGAGTTCATTCGTCCTTACCTCTCGCCGACGAATCTGGTGATGCTGTACTTGCCCGTCGTCGTGTTAGCCGCCATCTATCTGGGCCGCGGGCCGGCAATGCTGGCTTCGTTGTTGAGCGTGTTGGCCTTCGACTTTTTTTTCGTGCCGCCGCGCCTGACCTTTGCGGTATCCGATACGGAATATGTGCTCACCTTCATCGGGTTGTTTATCGTCGGCATTGTGATCAGCACGCTGGCGGTACGCGTCAAAGAACAGGCCGAAGCCGCCAGTGCGCGTGAAGTGCAGACAGCCTCGCTGTATTCCTTCAGCCGCGAGCTGGCCGCCGCTGTAACTCTCGATGAAATCGTGAGCATCATCGTGATGCATCTGGGCGAGAATTTCAATCGCCAGATTGTGGTGCTGCTGCCGGAGAATGGAAAACTGGAGTTGAGCGGCTACACGCCGGAAACGCGGCACGACGAAGCCGAACAGCGAGCATTCTCCAGCGCTTTCACATACGCCGTGGCTTCACCCGTCCCGATCCGTCTCGACGAAAGCGAGCGGGCCGTGGCGATCTGGGCCTTTGAACACGGCCAGCCCGCAGGCCGTGACACCGATACGCTGCCTGCCGCCAAGGTGCGTTATCTGCCGCTGAAAACCTCGCGCGGTGTGGTAGGGGTGCTGGGCGTACAGCCACACGACATGACAAAACATCTGACCCCCGAACAGCGTTCCTTGATGGAGACCTTTGCCAACCAGGCGGCGCTCGCCATCGAACGTGCCCGGCTGGCCGCCGAAGCACAGCAAGCCCGCTTGCAGATCGAAACGGAACAGCTGCGCAACTCGCTGTTGAGTTCCGTGTCGCACGACCTGCGCACACCGCTGGCCGCCATTACGGGCGCGGCCAGCAGCTTGATGGACGGCGAAGATTCGCTGGAACCGGCCACGCGGCATGAGATGGCACAGGCCATCTATGAAGAGGCGGGGCGGCTCAATCGGTTGCTGCGCAACTTGCTCGACATGACCCGGCTGGAATCGGGTGCGCTGCAGATTCACAAAGAGTCGCAGCCGTTGGAAGAAGTGATCGGCGCAGCGTTGAGCCGCCTCGAAGAGCCGTTGGCCGATCGAGCAGTGAACATCCAGCTGCCCGCCGATCTGCCGTTCGTTCCGATCGATAGTGTGTTGATCGAACAAGTCTTCATCAACTTACTGGAGAATGCCATCAAATATACGCCTGCGCACAGCCCGATCGATCTTTCCGCTTCACAGGCTGGTGCGTCGATCGAGATCGAAGTAGCCGATCGCGGGCCGGGTCTGCCGCCGGGCGCCGAGCAGCGCATCTTCGAAAAGTTCTATCGCGCGAGCGCGCCCGCTGCGCGGAATGGCAGCGGCGTGGGGCTGGGTCTGACGATCTGTCGCGGGATTGTGGAAGCGCACGGTGGCCGCATTTGGGCCGAGAACCGATCGGGCGGCGGAGCCGTGTTTCGCTTCGCGCTGCCGATCGGGATTGAGGACAAAGGACCGTGAGCGTCGATCAACTGGTGTTGGTCATCGAAGATGAGCCGCAAATCCGCCGCTTCTTGCGGGCGACGTTGACCAATCATGGTTATCGCTTGCTCGAGGCCATTAACGCGCAAGAGGGATTGGTGCACGCAGCCACGCACAACCCGGCATTGATCATCCTCGATCTGGGCCTGCCTGATCTGGACGGACTGGATGTGACGCGACAAGTGCGTGAATGGAGCGAGGTGCCCATCCTGGTGCTGTCGGCACGCGGGCAAGAGCAGGACAAGATCGCAGCACTGGATGCGGGCGCGGATGATTACCTGACCAAGCCCTTTGGCGTGGGCGAACTGCTGGCGCGCATGCGCGTGGCGCTGCGTCATGCCCAGCAGGCGGTTGAGGCAAGTGAAGAGCCGGTTTTTGAAGTGGGCGATCTCAAAGTGGATCTGGCGCGGCGGCAGGTGATGGCCGCCAACGAAGAAGTGCATCTCACCCCGATCGAATATAATCTCCTCAAGACGCTGGTGCAGCATGCAGGCAAGGTGGTGACGCAGACGCAGTTGTTAAAAGAGGTGTGGGGGCCGGCGTATGCGGCGGAAAGTCACTATCTGCGCGTGTACATGAGCCAGCTGCGCCGCAAGATCGAAATCGATCCGGCACGACCCCGTTATCTGCTCACCGAGCCAGGGGTGGGTTATCGCTTGAAGGTGGAGTAGAAGCCAGCAGACACGCGGCCTGATGCGAGGGCGACACTTCCACAAACGGCGGATCGATTTCCTGGCAACGCTCGAGCGCGACCGGGCAGCGCGGATGGAAGCGGCAGCCCGTGGGGATGTGCAGCGGGTTCGGGGTTTCACCTTGCAAGATGACGCGCTCGCGGCGTTCGCGCGGATTGGGCACCGGTACGACCGAGAGCAGCGCTTTGGTGTACGGATGCTGCGGATTGTGCAAGACATCGCGCGTCGCGCCTAGCTCGACGATGCGGCCCAAATACATCACCGCGATGCGTTCCGCAAAATAAGCCACCGTGCCAAAGTCATGCGTGATGAACAGAATGCTGATACCGCGCGAGTCGCGCAGGCCGCGCAGCAAGTTCAGGATATCGGCGCGGATCGAAACGTCGAGCATCGACACCGGCTCATCGGCGATCAGCAGTTCAGGCTGCAATACCAGTGCACCCGCGATCACCACGCGCTGTCTTTGCCCGCCCGATAGTTCATACGGAAACCGATGGTAATAGTCCTCTGCCGGACGTAGGCCCGCTTCTTCCAAGGCTGTCTTGACACGGTTCAACCGCTCTTTTGGATCGCGCAGCAGTCCATGAACTTCCAGCGACTCAGACACGATCTCCAGGATGGTCGCGCGGGGATTCAGCGACTCGTATGGATCTTGAAAGACCATCTGCGCGCGCTGGCGCAGCCGCTTCAACATGATCGATTGAATGCCGGCCGGTTCGGGGACATTTCGCGATGGTGTGCTGTTCGTCTCCACGCTCAGCACGCCGGTCCGCCGGCGCCGCTCGTGTGCCGTGACGGGCTGTCCATTGAATAAGATCGATCCGCCAGTGGCTTCCTCCAGCCCCATGAGCGTGCGCGCGATGGTCGTCTTGCCGCAACCCGACTCGCCCACCAGCGCCAGCACTTCGCCTTTAGCCAGCGAGAACGACACATCGTCCACGGCTTTCACGTTCTGCACGGGCGCGCGGCGCAGCGCTTCAAAGATCGTCTGCCGCACCGGAAAATATTTTTTGAGGCGGTTGACTTCCAGCACATTCGCGGTCATGAGTCGCTCACTTCGGGGCCGGATAACAGGTGGCAAGAAGCATAATGGTGGTTGGTTGTTAGTGGTTGGTTGTTGGTAGACGCTGTCTTATTAGCGGCCAACGACCAACCACTAGCAACCGGCTCCGACAAAGATGTGACATCGATCAATTTGGGCGCAACCAGCGCACATCGTTCAATCTTCTTGTGACAGCGTGGTTCAAAGCGACAGCCGGGCGGCAGTTCATT
>JAUQXC010000584.1 GCA_030834825.1 Thermoflexales bacterium | reverse complement strand
AAACGGGATCCTTTATTGAATGACATTGGTCCGCCCTCCTGTCCTCATACGCATTCGTGCTTATCGTATACGATTTGCCCTAAAAAAGTCCCAAACGCAGGCTAAATGGGTCTCAATATTCGCTTAGCGTGACGGCATCAGGTACAACAGGTATCAAGTACACGCCTGTAACTCCCGATTTCTCATTCCAAGTGCATTCATGAAAGTCTTGCCGAATGGCATCCTTCGACTCCGCGGGATGGGCACACCCGAAGATCATTCGGAATGACCGCCGCTATACCTGCATGGATGTTTGTCCATTGCTTATGAGTGTACGTCCGTGGCACGCCCAAGTCTATCAGTGGAGGTCTGGTTCTGTTGTAGGCAAAAGGCTGTTCGCCTGTCAGTGTTAGTCCTACAACTTCAGCCCGGCGGCAGGAACCGAATGAGTGTGAGGCGCAACAACATGCGCGTGGGCGCAGCAACGCCAACGAGGCCGACATCACGGTGATGTCAGCCTCGTCACTGAGCGCCGGATCTTTTTTTGAGTTGATCAATTCCTCAGGATGAGGGGCAGATAGATCGAATAGGGTGCGCCGACACCATACCAGTAGCCCAGGCCTGTTTGAAGGTGGGTACTGGACGATGCCCCGAACACGGCCTGGCCCACCGTGATGTTCGCGGCGAAATGCGCCGAACTCGCCGGGCTGCCGCTGCCCTCTAAAGGTACGAACCAATCCAGGCGAAAATGGGCCGACGACATCGCCAGGGCGCTCTGCGCCAACACGAACGCCAGCAAAATGATCAGCGCAATCAAGACGAAGCGTTTAGTGTTCATGACGAGCCTCGCTTACTGCAGCGTCACCAGGATCTGAATCACCCCGGTGCCGTCCTTCAATTCACCCAACGCTTTGCCCAGCACCGTGCCCTGCGCCGGATCCGCGCCCGCGCGCATGGCATGACCCGGCGTCGCAGAGGTGACCAGCAGGTCGCCGCGGTGGATCGCGCCGTTCTCGGCTGAGACCTTGCAGGGCACGATGCCGACGATGGCGACCGGCAGACCGCCCAGCGCCTCATCGGTATCGGGCGCACCCGCCAGATAGCCGGGCTGCGTGGAATACACCCCAATCACCGCGGTGGAGTAAGCCTTATTCGAGAGCTCAACCGCCCGATCGGTGTCCGCGCTGATCACGAGCACATCGCCGGGCGCGTATTCTTGCGCGTCATCGGCCACCACGATCTGCTCGGCAAAATCCGCGCCGCTGGCCTGCGTGCCGCCGTTGAAGAAGCCCTTGCCCGTTCGATCGACACGCCAGTAGCGTGTGCCATACAGTGTACTCGCACCCACCACGAAGTCGGCACCGGTTGTCCCCTGAATCAGATACAGTGAAGGATACAAGTGCGCGGCCGAAGTGATCGACGCGGAATTCGCGACGATGGCAATGCCGCCGCCCTCGTTCTCCGCATACAGCCCGCGCGAGCCCAAATCGGTGGTGTACCCTTGCATGCCGTCGCCTCGGGTGCTGACGCCGGTCACACCGGCAGGATTATTATCGTCGTAGGTGTTACAGATACCATCGTCTGCGTTGACGCAGCCCAATATCGCGGGAATGTTGCTCGTAGTGTTGTGCGAAAAACCCTCAATAGCCACGTTCGTCTCGCTCGTCGCGTAAACGCCAAATCCGTTTAGGGCACGGGCCTGCACTGCTTCGCCGCCCCCCTTGGCGTAAGCTGAAAAGGCATCGTAGTCGTCCGTTCCCAAGTCTCCGCCGGTGCCATTTATGGTGAGGATGCCGTCCAGCGTACCGCTGATCAAGGCTCCCGGCCTGAGCGTTAAAGCGTAAGCGACCGGATAGATGACCTGGCGGGGGGTCATCTCCGCATCGCTGCCCACCTGCACACCCAGCCAGACCTTCTGCCCCCAGAGATCGTTGTAGCAATTGTCGATGTAGGAATTAAACAACCCGTTCTGGACGGCGACGGTGTTACTGTCCGAACACAAGGCCAGTGTGCCATCCACGGTGTCATAGAGTCTGAAGGTAATACCGTAATCGCCAGTGAGCGGATTGCCGCTGGCATCGGTCAGTTTCCCCTGCACGCCAATCGCCCCGGGCATTGATTCCGAGACACCACCCGGTTCAATGCTCACCAGCGCTCCCGGCTCCGCTCCCTGTGCGTAGGTGAATCGGGCGGCTGCCGCTAACACGGCCAGCACCGCCAGCGACACAATTCCAACTGCGAATAATTTGTTGTGCGTGTTCATCAGGCTCCTTTCAGCCACTTCTGATTTCTTCAGCGAGTTCATTCGGTTCGTCCGTTGAATGGCGATTTCCACATCCAGAGAAGGAGGCGCGCAGGTAAAGAGGAGTATACAACGAGCTGCCTCGAGAGGCCTAACTCACGGCGATCGAGCGCAGCGAGGAAATGTGTTTCGGGGGAGCCGGAGGGGGTGAGAAGCGAAACGCGGCGGCCCCGCGGCGGACAGATCAAAGCAGTGTTCCAACATGGCAATGGTAAAATCCAGGGTGCTCCGGTCGGTCAATTTGTCCGAGTACAGCGGGGCGAACTTGAGCATGCCGCTTTTTGCCCTTTGCGCGCAAAACCTTTCGCGCCCGGTCTGATTGAAAAACCAAAACGCTACTGCGGTGCCGTTAGAAAAAGCCATGCAGCCACCTATCGAAATTCAACCCGCCCGATCCTCGCAGTCCACCCTTCTATTGCGCTGCCTGGGTTATTTGCGTCCGCAGTGGAAGCCCGTCATGGGCGTCTACATCACGCTGGTGCTGATCGACCTGATCACCATAATCAACCCGCAGCTGATCCGCTGGACGATTGACCAAGGGATCGGGACAGGCGACGACTCTTTATTAACCCTGGCGGTGGGGGGACTGCTGGCGCTGATCTTGATCAAGGGTGTGCTCACGTATTACCAGGGCTTGTGGACCGAGGTGGCTTCGCAAAGCGTCGCATATGATTTGCGCAACGCCCTGCAACGCAAGATTACCGAATTGTCCTTCTCTTTCCACGACCAGGCTGAAGCCGGCGATCTGCTTTCGCGCGCCATTCAAGATGTGGAGCGGGTCCGCTTTTTAACCGGGCGGGCCATCTTCCGCATCATCGAGAGCGTCTTCCTGATGATCATTACCGCCGGCGTGATGATCTGGATGAACCCCCAGCTCGGACTGCTGGCGGTTCTTTCCATGCCCCTGTTGATTATGCGGTCGATCCACTTCGGCAGGATCTTCCGCCCCCTGTCCCTGCAAATCCAAAAACAATTAGCGGTCCTGACCACGCGCGTGGAGCAGAACTTGCGCGGTGTGCGGGTGGTCAAGACCTTTGCCCAGGAAGAAGCCGAAATTGAACGCTTCGCCCGCGAGAACCGGAAGTGGTACGAACTGTCAGCGCTTTCGGCTAAAATGCAGTCCAATCACATGCCGCTGCTCAACCTGATCGCCAACCTCAGCAGCGTAGTCATTTTGTTGTACGGCGGGACGCTGGTGATCAACCAGGCCCTCACGCTGGGCGAGCTGGTGGCCTTCACCACCTACGTGGCGCAGATTGTGACCCCGGTACGTTATTTGGGCATGGTGCTGCCGGCCATTACCATCGCGGGAGCTTCGGCCGAACGCGTATTTGAAATTCTAGACACTGCTCCGCTGGTGACCGATGAGCCAGATGCGCCGGACCTGGTAGTGGAGCGAGGCGAGGTGGTATTCGAAAACGTAGCCTTTGCCTATGGCCGGCAGGCCGGGGTATTGAAAGACATCAGCTTTGTCGCTAAACCCCGGCAGGTCATTGCGCTGCTGGGCGCGACGGGTTCGGGCAAGACCAGCGTGGTCAACCTGATCCCGCGTTTCTATGACCCCACGGCCGGACGCATTACCATCGATGGGCGGGACATCCACACGGTAAGCTTGAACTCGCTGCGCAGCCAGATTGGCATGGTATTGCAGGAGACCACACTCTTCGCAGCCTCGATTCGCGAGAATCTGGCCTTTGGCCGGCCCCAGGCGACCCAACTTGAAATCGAAACTGCGGCGAAAGATGCGCAGGCGCACGAATTCATCATGCAGCTGCCCGACGGCTATGACACGGAAGTGGGCGAGCGCGGAAGGACACTTTCCGGCGGACAAAAGCAGCGCCTGGCCATTGCCCGTGCCCTGCTGACAGACCCGCGCATTTTGATCCTCGACGATGCCACTTCCAGCGTGGATAGTGAGACGGAGCATTTGATCCAGGTGGCGTTGGAACGGGTGATGCAGGGACGCACGACCTTTGTGATCGCGCACCGGTTGAGCACCGTTCATTCGGCGGATCTGATCCTGGTGCTGGACAAGGGCCGCATCGCGGCGCGTGGCAGACATGCCGAGCTGCTGCAATCCTCCACGCTGTATGCCGGCATTTATCACCAGCAGCTCAAACTGGGCAGCGCGCGCCTGGAAACGGCAAAGAGCGGAGTCACGCTCTAAAATATTCCGGCAGGATCTGTAGAAAAAGGATCAGTCAATGAGTTTTGGAATCGGAGTTTCCGGTGCAGGGATGGGTCCGCGCGGAGCGATGGAAAGTTTCGCGGAGGGCAATGGGCAGCGCGGCCAGGTCTACAACCCGCGGGTGGTGAGGCGCATGCTGGTCTACCTGCGCCCGTACACTAAAATGATGGCGTTGGCTTTCGTGGCCATGCTGGCGGACTCAGCCTTGACCTTGTTGGCTCCCTATTTATTGAAAGTCACAGTGGATACCTACATCGCTCAGGGCGATCAAGCGGGCCTGGTTCATATCTCATTGTGGACAGCCGGAACTTTTAGCGGGATATATCTCGCCAACCGGACACAACAATATTTGCTCTCGCTGGTGGGGCAGCGCATGCTGGCCAATATCCGCCGCGACCTGTTCTACCATCTCCAGGAGTTGTCGCTGAGGTACCATGATACGCATATCGTGGGCGTGACTGTCTCGCGCGTGATGAATGATGTGGCGACCATCAATGACTTGCTCTCGCAAGGCATCATCACCCTGCTGGGTGATGTGTTCGTGCTGGCGGGCATTATCGTGGTTATGCTGACCATGAATCTGCAGCTGGCGCTGCTAACTTTTACGGTTCTGCCGCTGATGCTGTTGGTGACGCTCTGGTTCTCCAGGCGCGCACGAGTGGCTTTCCGCGAAACGCGCACCAGCGTGGCCAAAGTGGTGGGTGGGTTGGCGGAGGATATCGCCGGTGTACGCGTCATTCAGGCTTTCGGGCAGGAAGATACCAGCCAGGAGAATTTTAGCGCCGTCAACGCAGTCAATCGCCAGGCCAACATCAGCGCCATGTCGCTCTCGTTCATTTTTCTACCCGCCATAGAATTTCTGGGGATCCTGGCCACCGCCATTGTGCTGTGGTTTGGCGGGCGCGCAGTCGGCACTGGCACGGTTACCTTGGGTGTCCTAGTGGCCTTCCTTGCATATGTCACCCGCTTTTTCAACCCGGTGCAGGAACTGAGCCGCATGTTCACCACGCTTCAGACAGCCATGGCCGGCGGCGAGCAGGTGGTCAAGTTACTGGACACGGTACCCGATGTGCTCGACCAGCCCGAAGCGATTGAGTTGACTGACGTTGTCGGAGGTGTGAAATTTGAGCACGTCTCCTTCCGCTATCGCCCGGAGCTGCCGGAAGTGCTCCACGATGTCTGCCTGGAAATCCAGCCCGGTCAGACGGTTGCCCTGGTGGGACCCACAGGTGCGGGTAAGACCTCGCTTGGCAACCTGATCGCGCGTTTTTATGATGTGACCGCTGGCGCAGTGTTGATTGATGGCATCGATGTGCGCACCGTGAAACAGCGCCAGCTCCATCGGCAGATCGGGTTGGTGCCGCAGGATGCTTTCCTCTTCTCCGGCACGATTGCCGACAACATCCGCTTTGGCTGTCCGGCTGCCACGGCTGAAGCTGTGGAGCGCGCAGCGAAGCTGGCCAATGCGCACGAGTTCATCACGGCCAAGCCGGAGGGCTACGAGACTCGCATTCAGGAAGGCGCTTCAAATCTTTCGGTGGGACAGCGCCAGCTGGTGTGCATCGCCCGTGCCATTTTGACCGACCCGCGCATTTTGATCTTGGATGAGGCCACTTCGAATGTGGATAGCCTGACGGAGAGTCTGATTCAAGACGCATTGCGGAAACTGCTGCAGGCCCGCACCGCAGTGGTGATTGCCCACCGTTTGAGCACCATTCGCAATGCAGATCTGATCTGTGTGGTACAAGACGGACAGATTGTAGAGCAGGGCAAACACCAAGCGCTGTTGGCTCGCGCCGGGGTTTATGCCGCGCTCTACCAGCGCCAATTTGCGGAGTAGCTCGGCCGATTAAAGGGCGCCGCATTCACGATTAGCCGTCCCGATCTGGCGGCGAGCGGGCGAGCGATTAACACAGAATAGATCGTCGTCGGCCCCGCCGACTACCGGCTCCGGGGCCGAGTTATTGACAAGTTACTGCAATGTTGGGACAATACGCTTGAAGATCGGCCCAAACGGAGTATAAACGTTCGTGGATCCTGCTTTCCAGTACACGCTTTTTGTCATCCTCGCGCCTCTGACGGCAATCGCCTGCGTCGGGGTGGTGACTTACGCCCGGTTGTCTTACCCTTCACGCGAAACCTCCGCGCTGGCCTGGCTCACCCTGTCGATTGTAGGCTGGCTGGTGGCGAACACGCTTGAACTGGCGACGAACACCGAGGCGGCTACCCTGCTCTGGGCTAAAATCACTTACCTCTTCATCGCGACGGTGGCGGTGGCCTGGCTGGCCTTCGCGCTGCAATACTCCGCTCACTCCCGCTGGCTGACGCCCGGTCGTTTCTGGCCGTTCTTCGTCATTCCCGCCATAACCATCGTCCTGACGTGGACCAATGACAGCCATCATCTGCTGTGGACCGCTTATCGCTTCATTCCAGTGAACAACCTGCTGGCGATCAACATCACCACGTATGGTCCCTGGTTTTGGGTCCACATCCTCTATTCCTACGCCCTCATTCTGTTGGGCGCAGGCCTGATCATTCAGCAGAATTCCCGATCGTTCCGGCTCTACCGGCAGCAATCGGGCTGGATGATCGTCGCCGCGCTGCTGCCCATCGTCGTCAATGCCAGCTATGTCATGCGCTGGTTTCCCGGGATGAACAAGGATTACACGCCCGTCAGCTTTGCGCTGGCGGCGGTGATCTTTGCCGTCGCCATGACCCGCTATCATCTCTTCGATTTGAAGCCGGTCGCCCGCGACGCCGTGATCGATAGTTTGAGCGATGCCATGCTGGCGATCGACCCTCGGGGCCGCATCGTCGATCTGAACCCGGCCGCGCAGGCCCTCATCGGTATTCCGAGCAACCTGATTATCGGACAGCCGGCGGCAGATGTGTTAAACCCCTGGCGCGACTTGCTCGAGCGCTACCGCGATCGGACTGAGCTCCGCGACGAAATTACGCTGCACCATGATGGAACCGACCACACCTATGACTTGCAAGTCTCGCCGTTGTTGAGCCGGCAGCAACAGCCGGCAGGACGCCTGGTGGTCCTGCGCGACATGACCGCGCGCAAACAGGCCGAGGCCGAGCTGCGCGAATACACGGCCAAACTCGAGGCGCGCAATGAAGAGCTGGATGCATTTGCCCACACCGTGGCGCACGATCTCAAAGACCCGTTGGCGGCGCTAATCGATTACAGCCTGGAACTGAAACTCCATCTTCGGAACATGCCGGCCGAGGAAATCGATGCCGCCCTCGACAAGATTGCACGCGGCGGGGAAAAGATGTCCGCCATCGTCGACGCACTGCTGTTGTTGTCGCAGGTACGTCAGATTGAAGAGGCCGATCTGACGCCGCTCGACATGAGCACGATCGTCGCCGGAGCGCTGGAGCGGCTGAGCACGCTGAAGGCCAACTGCCACGCCGAAGTCGAGCTACCCGAGCGCTGGCCTACCGCGCTGGGGCACGGGCCGTGGGTTGAAGAAGTGTGGGTCAACTATCTCAGCAATGCCTTCAAGTACGGCGGCTCCGCGCCGCGCATTGAACTCAACGCACGCGAGCAACCGTCCGGCGCACACAATCAACGGTCGATGGTGCGTTTCTGGGTGCGTGATTACGGACCCGGCCTTACACCGGAGCAACGGGCCGAGCTTTTTGCGCCGCTGTCTCAAGTGAGAACCTCGCCCGAAGGGCACAGCCTGGGGCTGTCCATCGTGCAACGCATCGTCACACGGCTCGGCGGTGAAGTGGGCGTGGCCAGCCAACCGGGACGGGGCAGTCTCTTCTGGTTCACGCTGCCGGCGTGGGCGCGACGCAGCAGCGGGTGATTCAAACACCTCCTCCCCAGTAGTTCTCAATTTGATTGTCTGCAATGGGCTGGCGACTCGCCCACTCCGCTGTGCTGCGGGGTGCTGCGCAAAAGTCGCGCCTTTCGAACCATTGGCTGATCGTCCACACCACTTCGCTTCGCTACGGGTGCTAAAGCCTACGTGGACGTGGCGTGGTTCCGGCATCCCCATGCCGGAACATCCCGTTCAACCCGGAAGAGCCGTTTTTTCCTCATGCAGGATGTCTGGCCGTTTGTCTCCCGCCGCCTGAGCAAGTGCCGGCGCTTCATCTCTGTGCAAAAGATCATCGCACAGGCCCCGCTTTCAACCGGCAACACGGGAGATAGAGTACAATCTTTTTAGTTTCATCTCGTGATCGCACCTCGCTGAATTCTTCACACCCCGTGGCTGCCAGCCCCAGTCACGGGCCGCCCTGGGAGGCAAGACATGGTTCGTCCGCGTTTTCTCGTCCTGGTGAGCAGTGCGTTGGGACTGCTGCTGGCCGGTATCGTCTTTGTATTGATCGGACCGATCGGCATCGCCGCCGGTCAGGGTCCATCCTCTGCCGACGCGCCGACTGCACCCGTCG
>JAUQXC010000583.1 GCA_030834825.1 Thermoflexales bacterium | reverse complement strand
ATCCACACCTTTGGGCCGATCCACTGACCCCTAGCGCGGCAAAACATCCGCGAAATCGACTGCAACGCGAGAAACGGGTCTCTCGATGAGCCCCGGAACAGGGAAAGCTCTCTACAAGATTGGTTTTTCGACAGTCTCGTTGGGTGGCTCGAAATAGAAGTGGTATTATGGCAGAAGGACAGATGATCTTACTCAATGAAACATCAAGTGCAGGGAATTCGACCTTGGCCATAACGTTTCAAAATCTTTTGGCGTGATTGGATATAAATTCGGCGTGATGCGATAGAGGTAAATGTGCTTAATGGGTTTATAGTGTGCTCATCAAATCAAACTTCACAGGAGCACGTCAAGGAGAAACCATGCAAACCCAGCAAAAATATATCAATCTAACAAATAACATGAAGATGCCGATGGTTGGATTCGGTACCTACCTCATTCAGGATGAAGACGCGCAATCCCTGGTATACCAAGCCATTCGTTCGGGCTACCGACATGTCGATACGGCGGAAGCCTATGGTAATGAGAATGGTGTAGGCGTAGGAATCAAAACAGCGGTGGAAGAGTTTGGAATTTCAAGAGAGGAGATGTTTGTCACGACAAAGCTTTGGCCCGGTAATGACGCCTGGGGGCAACCTCTGAAAACATATGAATCGACCATTGAGTCATTACAGGCCAGTTTGGCAAAGCTCCAACTCGATTACGTTGACCTGTATTTGATTCATGCCCCATTCCCCCGGACACAACGACTCGAACAATGGAAAGCCCTGGTCGAACTTCAGCGGCAAGGTAAAGTACGAGCCATTGGCGTGAGTAATTTCAATGAGGCACATATTGAAGAAATCAAGGCCGCCGGACTCCCTCTCCCCGATGCCAACCAAATCGAGCTTCACCCGTGGTCGCAAAAACCAGATCTAGTCTCTTACCTGGCCGAGCATGACATTTCGATTATCGCTTATAGTAGCCTCGTACCGCTTTCAAGTTGGCGAGATGTCGAAGGTCAGGCGAGTGGCAAGACAGAGCAGATGAAAGCTGACGGTGCTGGCTCGGATTCGCCGTTTAAGGTAATGGCGAAAAAATATGGTGTCGCAGAGGCACAAGTCCTCCTCCGCTGGGGCATCCAGAAGGGCTATGCCGTCCTGCCCAAAAGTGCCAACGCGGAAAGGATTCGGCAGAATATCGATTTGTTTGGTTTTGAAATAGATGATGAGGATATGGCTGCCATCGCAAACATGGACAGGGGAGAAGGTGTGGCCTGGAGTTCAGGAGACCCGACAAAGGAGGCTTGATTGAACGAAAATCCGTCAACTGGCGGGCAAAGGCTGAAAAAGTAATCTAAATGAGTGAGATGAAAGAGTTTCACAGCCCAAAATATAATTTGGGAAAATATTGGCAGGCATTATTGAAAGACCTGAACATTTCTGTTCAGGATGTGCTCCGACATGCTCAACTGCCTTTGGATCTGTTGCTTCGCAAAACGCCTGATGTAACGGCCGCTGAATATTTTCGCTTCTGGGATGGGCTGGCTCATGTCTCGCAAAATGAGCCGGCCTTTGCTTTGCGCTTGGCCCAAAATATCAACGCTAAAACTACCGACCCGGCTATGATTGCTTTCTTGAGTAGCAGTAACTTGAATATGGCTCTCAAGCGCACTGCTCATTACAAACCCACTGTCGCCCCGGTGCGCCTGAAGGTTGAGCAGAATGATCGGCAGACAATCTTGACTTTTGCCGGGTTGCCACCAACCGGTTCTCTGCCCACGCTCTTTGTTGCTTTTGAACTCGTGTTTTGGGTTCAGCTTGCTCGTATGGCTACCCGTGAGCAAGTTAATCCGGCGACTGTTCACGTTAGTCTTGATTTACCCGAATTGGATGCATACGAGACGTTTTTGGCGACACGTATCCGGCGTGATGAGGTCAACCGGGTGACGTTCTCCGCAGTAGATGCACAGAAGCCATTTCTGACTGCCAATCACGCGATGTGGGCTATCTTAGAGCCGGCCTTCGACAAACGAATGGAAGACCTGACCCGAGAGGCTTCGTTTCGGGCTCGCGTACGAGCGTGCCTGCTTGAAATGTTAGCCAGCGGTCACTACTCCATGACATATGTTGCCTCAAAATTAGCCATTAGCGACCGAACCTTACAACGCCGACTAAGGGAAGAAGGAACAACTTTTCAGAAGATACTGGATGAACTGCGAGAAGAATTGGCGCGTCATTACCTTTCCGCAACTGACTATACCAGTGCAGAGATATCCTTTTTACTGGGGTATGAAGAGCCTAATTCGTTTTTTCGGGCGTTCCGTGCTTGGACAGGGCAAACTCCTGAAATTGTTCGTGCTAACAGATCGTAAATTTCTGCGAAAGTAGCCATGATTCTCCCCAAGGACCGCGACCCTCGCTTCATCACTATTCGCCGCGGCGGGACGCTCACGGATTTGAACCATCAGCTTCTCGCCTTGTGGGCGGCCGCGTGCGCCGAACACGTTCTGTACCTCTTCGAGGCGGTGCAGCCCGCGGACCCGCGGCCCCGCCAGGCGATCGAGCAGACTCGGGCATGGGCGCGCGGCGAGATCAGGATGTCTCAGTCCCGTGCGGCGGGTGGCCATGCCATGGCCGCGGCAAGAGAGTTGAGCGGAGCCGCTCGGCACGCCGCATCTGCTGCCGGCCAGGCGGCGGTGGTGGCGCATGTCGCCGCACACGAGCTCGGTGCTGCGGCCTACGCGATCAAGGCCGCGCGTGCGGCTGCCTCTAAAGGTGAGGGGGAGAGCGCTGGCCGGCTCGAGTGCCAGTGGCAGCGCGCACAGCTGCCGGAGGCGATTCGCGAGCTGGTTCTGGACGACCAGCGGCTCAGAAACGACATCTGCTGGTCGGTGTTCGACTGCTGACAGGCCGTCAGCGCACGCCGGCGCTGCTCAACACAGCGCGCAGCCGGATGAAGGCGGTCAACGGATGGCCTGCGGCGACGATCCTGCTTGCCGCGTGACCGTCTCACCCAACTCACGGAGTCAGTTACCCACTTGGATCGTTGCAGGGCATCATCCTCATTTGTCCCTTCCGGCTGGTTGAGAGTACAATGGGCCTCGATGGCGCACGCGCAGAGGCCCACCCACGCACAACACGTGACTTGAAATCCCAAAGCCCCAGCTGCGCCCTGGCTCAGTTCAACTCAGGATTACGTGCACGCCCAGCGTGCCGGGCGACTATCATCACGCCCGCTGTCGGCTATTCGGTTGATCCGCGCCACATCAATCCTTAATACGTTAGGCGGCACTGCATCCATGAATGAATGATTATGCAGAGTCATAGCCGGCGCAGAATGGTTGAAAAGACTAAATCCATGTCCGCTGATTGGACACCGACATCTTTACCGCAAGAGATCGTTGACAAGGTGAATAAGGCCATAGGCTTTGTGGGCAAGCCCTACTTCATCCTTGGTACTCCTTCCTTCGAAAATAACTGGGCACCAGAATCAGTCGCAACCGGCTGCTTTTGCTGGCGGATACAAGTCAAGATGCCTGTGCCAGAGGACTTTGCTTCGATGGAAGAATACGTGGAGCACGTTGAGTATCCTTTGCTCAATTCGATGCCAGACTTGGAAAAGGTGCGCGGTCTACTAGCGAATGAGGCAGTCATTGTCTACA